>NZ_LSMM01000002.1:0-220131 GCF_001566815.1 Marinobacter sp. Hex_13 | reverse complement strand
GCCAAGGCCCTGCACGTGGAATTGGCCGACGAGGCGGTGTGTATCGGACCGGCTCAGGTATCGGCGTCGTATTTGAACGCAGAGGCGATTATTGAGGCGGCGCGGAAAACCGGGGCGGATTGTGTGCATCCGGGGTATGGGTTCCTGTCGGAGAATTCCGGGTTTGCCAGGGCCTGCAAAGACGCCGGCCTGGTGTTTGTCGGGCCACCGGAGGCGGCTATTGAGCTGATGGGCAGTAAGCGGCGATCGAAGATTGCCATGCAGGAAGCCGGTGTGCCGGTGGTGCCGGGGTTCGAGGGCGACAATGCCAGCGACGAAGAACTCATCAACGCCGCCGAAAATATCGGCTACCCATTGATGATCAAGGCCTCTGCCGGCGGGGGTGGCCGTGGTATGCGTCTGGTGGAAAAGGCAGCGGAACTGGCCGATAACATTCAGCGGGCTCGCTCCGAAGCCAAGCAGGCCTTTGGCGATGGTGAGCTGATTCTGGAGAAGGCGGTTATTGAACCCCGCCATATCGAAATCCAGATATTTGCAGACCAACACGGTAACGCGGTGTATCTCGGTGAACGGGACTGTTCAGTTCAGCGGCGCCATCAGAAAGTCATCGAAGAGGCACCCTCTCCGTTTGTAACACCCGAACTGCGCCAGGCCATGGGCGAAGCTGCCGTGAAGGCGGCGCTGGCCTGTGACTATGAAGGTGCTGGTACGGTCGAGTTCCTCGCCGACAAGGACCGCAACTTCTACTTCCTGGAAATGAACACCCGCCTGCAGGTGGAGCACCCTGTGACCGAACTGATCACCGGTCAGGATCTGGTGGCCTGGCAGCTTTCCGTGGCCGAGGGCCTGGCGCTGCCACTAACACAGGACCAGATCCAGCTGAACGGCCATGCCATTGAAGTGCGCCTTTACGCAGAAGACCCAGCCAACGGCTTCACACCGCAAACCGGGCAGCTGCACCAGTTCCAGCCTGCGGAAGGCGAAGGTTTGCGGTTTGATACCGGCGTGCGCTCCGGGGACTCGATTACGCCTCACTATGATCCCATGCTGGCCAAGGTGATCGCCTGGGGGGCCAATCGCAACGAAGCCCGTCGTCGACTGCTCAGGGCGCTGGAAGACACCACTGTATTCGGTGTGACCACCAACCGTTATTTCCTGAGCCGCATCATCGCGGACGACACCTTCGGCGAAGGCGAGGCCACCACCGCCTTCCTGCAACAGGCGTTCAGAGATGATCCATCCCTGGCACCAAAAGACATCAGCATCCGCGAGCTCGCGTTGGCAGCCTGCGTGTTCAGCCATGGCAATTCAGGCCGTCCTGACGTTCGGGCCAACCTCAATAATGCCTGGAGCAACGCACCCTCGACCGTCAGTCCGATGAAACTGGATACCGGCGATAAAACCCTGGAACTGCTGGTCCGCCGCGCCGGCAATCATGTCACCGTGACCCTGGGCGAAGAGCAATACGAGCTCGACCTTGAAAGCATGGGCGATGGCCTGTTATGCATTATCGACAACGGCGTTCGTCAGCGATGCCAATATCACCGCCAGGGCGATCACCTATATTTGCAGGCGTTCGGGCAGGCACTGGCAGTGCGTGACGTGACCCACCAGCCGGCCAGCGGTGCCGCCGCCAGCGGCAGTGGCCGTATCAAGGCCACCATGGACGGCGCCATTATTGATGTTCTGGTTCAGGCCGGCCAGGCGGTGAAACAGGGCGACACCCTGGTCATCCTGGAGGCCATGAAGATGGAGCATCCGGTAAAAGCCGACCGCGATGGCACGGTCGGCGAGATACTGGCCACCAAAGGCGACCAGGTAAAACGCAGCCAGTTACTGGTAGAGATCACTGCCACAGACGCCACCTCAGAGGAGGCCGGACAATGAGCACAATGAAGAACAGAACCGTTTTTATAACCGGAGGCAGCCGGGGCATCGGGCGAGCCATCGCCCTTGCCTGTGCCCGAGAAGGTGCCAATGTGGTGATCGGCGCAAAATCCGACGAACCGCATCCAAAGCTGCCAGGCACGATACACAGCGTGGCGGAGGAAATTCGACAGGCAGGTGGCCAGGCCCTGCCACTGGTGCTGGATGTGCGAGACGAAAAACTGGTGCGCCAGCGGATAGATGAAGCTGCGAACCATTTTGGCGGCATTGATGCGCTGGTAAACAACGCGGGCGCCATCAAACTGACCGGCGTCGAGAACCTGAAGGTCAGCCGGTACGACCTGATGCATCAGGTCAACGCTCGCGCCGTATTCCTCTGCAGTCAGGCGGCATTGCCCTGGCTGAAGGAGTCCGACCAGGCCCATATCCTGAGCCTGTCGCCGCCTTTGAATTTGGATACCCGGTGGTTCGCCCAGTATGGGCCCTACACCACCACCAAGTACGCCATGACCATGCTGAGCATGGGTATGGCCGAGGAGTTTCGGCGTTACGGGGTTTCAGTGAACACCCTGTGGCCTAAAACGTTAATCGCCACGGCCGCCATTGAGTTTGAAGTGGGCGGCCCGCAAATGATGGCCCAGGGCCGCAAGCCAGACATCATGGCGGATGCCGCACTGAGCATCCTCAGCCGTCCTGCCGGGGCAATGACCGGGCAGACTCTGATTGATGAGGACGTGCTCAGGGCGGACGGCGTGACGGATTTTGAACATTATCGGTACCAGCCAGGCGACAAGCCCCTGCTGCCGGATCTGTTTCTGGATTAACCCCGGAGCCATTCGTTGTCCGGGGCAAAATAAACAACAACGTTTCACACGGACCCTGACGGATGACCCTATGACCCAGGACAACGTATCCCCACGTGACATTGCTCGCAGCCTGCCGGGCATACTCCGGCGATTTCCCGCCATTGCCAAGGGCTATTACTACTACTCGGTCAAGAACGAGAACAAGGACCTGACCCTTGGCACCCTGGTGGACCGCAACGCCGAAAAATACGGACACCGCCCGGCCATCCTGTTCGAAGACCGCAGCATTACCTGGCGGGAATTCAACGGTTGGGCCAACCGCATTGCCGGTTTCCTGAAGACAGAGGGCCTTATCCGGGGCGATACCATCGCCGTATTCCTGGAAAACCGCCCGGAGCTGCTCGCCGTGGTCGCCGGCGCCGCCAAGGTGGGCGTGGCCTGTGCCATGCTCAACACCTCCCAGAAGGGGCGCGTACTGGAACACAGCATCAATCTGGTCAGTCCTAAAATGGTCGTTGTGGGGGAGGAACTGGTGGAGGCCTTTGACGGCGTGAAAGCCGACATCAGGACCAGCCACCCCAACCCATTCCTGTTCCTGGCCGATACCAACACCATGAACATCTTCGGCGATGCACCGGAGGGCTATGTGAACATGGCGGCAAAGGTCAGCGCCCATCGGAATACGGCCCCCAAGCCGGCCGATCCGCCCACCATGGGTGACACCGCCATCTACCTGTTCACCTCCGGCACCACTGGCTTACCCAAGGCGGCGCCGGGCAGCCACCGCAAGTTCATGAAAGCCTACGGCGGGTTCGGCATGATGTCCCTGGACATGAAACCGGACGATGTCCTTTACTGCACCCTTCCGCTGTACCACGGCACCGCCCTGCTGGTGTGCTGGGGATCCGTGATGGCCGGTGGCTCTGCCATTGCCCTGCGCCGAAAATTCTCCGCCAGCGCGTTCTGGGACGACGTGCGGTATTTCCAGGCAACCACCTTTGGCTACGTGGGCGAACTCTGCCGTTACCTGCTGAATCAGCCCCCCAGCGAACAGGACCGCAATCACAACCTCACCAAGATGATCGGCAACGGCCTGCGCCCGTCCATCTGGAAGGAGTTCAAGGGACGCTTTGGCATCGAAACCGTGGCGGAACTCTATGCCTCCAGCGAGGGCAACATCGGCTTCAGCAATTTCTTCAACCTGGACAACACCGTTGGCTTTTCCACCGCCCCCTACAAACTGGTCAAATTCCACGACGGCACCCGCGACCCGGTTCGGAACGACAGCGGATTCATGCAGGAAGTCGAAAAGGGCGAGCCGGGCCTGCTGATCGGCGAGATCACCAAGAAGTGGTCCTTCGAGGGTTATACCCAGAAAGAAGCCACGGAAAAATCGATCCTGCGGGACGCCTTCAAGAAAGGCGACCAGTGGTTCAACACCGGTGACGTGCTAAAAGAAATCGGCTGCGGACACCTGCAGTTCGTGGACCGTATGGGCGACACTTTTCGTTGGAAAGGGGAAAACGTATCCACCACCGAGGTGGAGAACATCATCGACGGTTCCAATATGGTGGAGGAAGCCATTGTCTATGGGGTGGAGATTCCGGGCACCAACGGCAAGGCCGGCATGGTAACGCTGGTTCCCCACGCCAATGGCCAGGCATTTGATGTGAACCGACTGTTCCGGTACCTGAGCGACAACCTGCCGCCCTATGCGATTCCGGTGTTTGTTCGGGTAACCAGTGCCATCGAGAAAACGGGGACTTTCAAGTACCGCAAGGTGGACATCCAGAAAGCCGGTTATTCCATCGACAAACCGGGGGAGGAGGTTTACGCCTGGTTACCCGGTACAGATGGTTATACCCGGTTGACCTCCGAGCTGGTTACCGAGATTGATGCCGGAAAAGTTCGGTTCTGAGATTTTCTGGATCTAAGGCATACCTCCCATGCCTTGCCTGCATCGGTGGGGAGCCCCTCCCAAAAATGTGCGGAGCCGTGGATGGCGGAGCCCAAGCGCACATGGATGTGCTTGAAGCGTTTTTTGGGAGGGGCTCCCCACCGATGCATCCACCGAAACAAACAGGCTAGGGGCCGGCCTTAAGAACCGACCTTAAGGACAACCTTCCCCGTAGCAGTCCGACCGGTCAGCGCCCCGAGAGCCTTCTCATAGTCCTCGAAGTCATAGACTTCACTGATTCGCGGATTGATCTTTCCTTCGGAGAACAGCTTCAGCAGCTCCATCATGTTCTGGGCGCTGTTCTGAGGCTCACGCTGGGTGAAGCTGCCCCAGAAGACACCAACAACGGAACAGCCTTTCAGCAGCGTCAGGTTCGCCGGAATCTTGGGGATATCGCCAGCCGCGAAGCCGATGATCAGGTGACGGCCGTTCCAGGCCATGGCGCGCAACGCCTGCTCCGTAAAATCACCGCCGACCGGATCGTAGATCACATCCACGCCCTTACTGTTGGTCAGGCGTTTAACCGCGTCTTTCAACGGCTCTTCGGTGTAGTTGATCAGCTCGTCGGCACCGGCCTCTTTCGCCACCGCCAGCTTCTCTGCCGTACTGGCTGCCGCAATCACATGGGCGCCCATGGCTTTACCCAGTTCCACCGTTGCCAGGCCAACACCGCCGCTGGCACCCAACACCAACAGAGTTTCCCCCGGCTGGATATTGGCGCGTTGCTTGAGAGCGTAATACGAGGTGCCATAGACCATGGAAAAAGCAGCCGCTTTTTCGTCGGACATGGACTCGGGAATGGGCAGGATGTTCTGCTCCGGGACGACCACCTCTTCGGCAAAGGCACCGTAGCCGGTGAGGCCGGCAACCCGGTCACCCGGCTTGAAGCGAGTGACTTTCTCGCCGATTTCAATTACCTCGCCAGACATCTCTCCACCGGGAGAAAACGGCATGGTGGGCTTGAGCTGGTACTTGCCTTCAATGATCAGGGTATCCGGGAAGTTCAGGCCGGCAGCCTTAACGCGCACCTTGACCCCGTGACCTTTCACGACGGGGCTGGTGACGTCTTCAATCACCAGCGTCTCCGCCGGGCCGTATTCCTTGCAGAGGATCGCTCTCATATTCGTGACTCCGTTGTAGGACAGTCGATATTTGGACGGTCGATAGAGGACAACATCAATGGATGGTTATCAACCTAAACAGAGTCGGATCATGAAGCAAATAAAGAAATCTAATCTCTCCGGATTAGCTGGACTTATTCTGATCGGAAAAATGACTCACTGGCATAGGCCAGACGAATCAGAGACATAGTCATTGCTCAATACGCGTAACAGCTTCAAGATAGGCCTCAAACACGCTTCAAAAAGCGGGAACGGATCACAGCGTTCGCAATACGCGGCTTAGGGCCAGAGATGTTTGACATAATTTACGTGCTGGAAATGACCGGTGTGATTGCCTTTGCGATCTCCGGCATGTTGATCGCCCGATCCAAGAACATGGACCCGGTGGGCGTTTTCACCATCGGATTCGTGACCGCCCTGGGGGGAGGAACCCTTCGGGACCTGATGATGGATAATCACCCGTTGTACTGGATCAAGCATCAGGAGCAACCTATCCTGATCCTCTGCATGGCCGTTGTGTTCAGCTACTGGCACCGTGTCGAGCGTATCCGCGAATCGCGCATCCTGCTTCCTGATGCCCTCGGCCTGGGTGTTTTCACAATCCTCGGCGCGCAGTTGGCTCTGGACCTGGACCACTCCTGGTTTGTGGCGTCACTCCTGGGCGTGATGACCGGTACTTTTGGTGGTGCCCTGCGTGACACCTTTTGCAATGAGGTGCCGTTGATTTTCCGCAAAGACCAGATCTATGCGTCCATATCCTTCGCCGGCTGTTGGCTATACTTTGTTTGCCAGTGGCTGCTAGAGAGCGAATCCCTGGCCATGACCATTGGCCTCTTGTTTATTTTCATCACCCGACTGCTGGCTGTGCGCTTCGACATCCGCCTCCAGCGGGACAGGCGAACAGTGCAATGAGGCTACCGATGATCAATCGTCCCTTGGCGTTCTCGCCTCCAGCCGGTAACATTGCCGTTTTTTCACCCAATTCCTGAAACCGGTTCATTCACCCCCCCATTCAGCACCCTGTAAGGCAGGCATACGTCATGCTAGAACGACTATTCAAGCTCCAGGCTAATGGCACCACAGTTCGCAAAGAGGTACTTGCGGGCTTTACCACCTTCCTGACCATGGCTTACATCATCGTGGTCAATCCCAGCATTCTTTCCGATACCGGAATGGATTTCGGCGCGGTATTCGTGGCAACTTGCCTGGCGGCTGCCATTGGCACCCTGATCATGGGGCTTTGGGCCAACTACCCGATCGCGCTGGCGCCAGGCATGGGCCTGAACGCGTTCTTCTCGTTCACCGTGGTTGGTGGTATGGGCTATAGCTGGCAGGTGGCGCTGGGTGCTGTCTTCATATCCGGCTTTATTTTCTTCCTGCTGAGTATCTTCAAAGTCCGGGAATGGATCATCAACAGCATTCCCATGTCCCTGCGTTTCGGCATCTCCGCCGGCATTGGCTTCTTCCTGGCCCTGATCGCTCTGAAAAATGCCGGCATCGTGGTTGATAACCCCGCCACCCTGGTTGGTCTGGGTGACGTAAAAGTGGCCGAGAGTTTGTTGTTCTTCGGCGGTTTCGTGCTGATCTGTGCTCTGTCCTTCCGCAAGATCACCGGTGCGGTGATGATCGGGATCATTGCCGTGACAGCAGCAGCCATGGGGCTGGGCATGGTGGAGTACAACGGTTTTGCGTCCGCGCCCCCAAGCCTGGCGCCGACCTTCATGCAGCTGGACCTGGCAGGGGCGCTGAATATTGGCATGATCAGCGTGATTTTTGCCTTTCTGTTTGTAGACCTGTTTGACACCTCCGGCACCCTCATCGGCGCCGCCCAGCGCGGTGGCCTGCTGGACAAGGACGGCAAACTGCCACGGCTGGGCCGTGCGCTGATGTCCGATTCCGTAGCCACCATGTCCGGCGCTGCCCTCGGCACCTCCACCACCACCAGCTACATCGAATCCACCGCCGGCATCTCCGCCGGTGGCCGCACCGGCCTGACCGCTGTGGTCGTCGCGGCGCTGTTCATGGCGTGCCTGCTGCTCTCGCCCATTGCCAGTATTATTCCGGCTTACGCCACCGCTCCGGCGCTTCTTTATGTCGCGGTGCTGATGGCCAGCGGCCTGAAGCTGATCGAATGGGACGACGTCACCGAAGCCGCACCGGCAGTGGTAACCGCCCTGATGATGCCGCTGACCTTCTCGATCGCCAACGGCATTGCCCTGGGCTTCGTTACCTATGCCATCCTCAAGGCCTTGAGCGGCCGCTGGTCGGACCTGAACCCCAGCGTGGTCATCATCGCCGTGGTCTTTATCCTGAAATTCATCTTCCTGGACGCAGCCTAAGCTGCGCTTTCAGCGCTTGGACACGCTATGGACTATTTTTCAGAAAGCATCAAGAAAGCCATTCGCACCGTGCCAGACTGGCCCAAGCCAGGCGTCGCCTTCCGCGACATCACCACCGTGCTCCAGGACCGCACCGCGTTCCGCAAGCTGATTGATGCCTTCGTTCACCGCTACCACGGCCACGATATTGATGCCGTTGCCGCCGTAGATGCCCGTGGTTTTATCATCGGCTCCGCCCTGGCCTATGAGCTGAACGCCTCGCTGGTACTGATCCGCAAGAAAGGCAAGCTGCCGTTCGATACCCTGGTGGAAGACTACGAACTGGAGTACGGCACCGCCTCGGTGGAACTGCACAAGGACCCCTTCAAGCCCGGCGACAACGTGGTGCTGGTGGACGACCTGATCGCCACCGGCGGCACCATGCTGGCCGCCTCACGGCTCATTCGCAGAATTGGCGCCGAGATCGTCGAAGTGGCTGCCATGATTGACCTCCCCGACCTGGGGGGCTCACGCAAGCTGCAGGAAGAGGAGTTGAAGGTTTATACTGTTTGCTCTTTTGAGGGTGATTAGGGAGCGTCTCGCTCCCTTCCATAACGCACGACGGGAGCGGCCATGCCTGACTATCAGCACCACTGGAAAGACGGAACACCGGTTAACCTGCCCTTGGGCAAAATCGTCTGCATCGGTCGTAACTATGCGGAACATGCCCGGGAGCTGAACAACCCGGTTCCGGATGAGCCCCTGCTGTTTATCAAACCGGCAACCTCCGCGGTGCACATCACCCGCCCCCTGGACTTCCCTCGCAACCAGGGCGCGGTTCATTTTGAAACCGAGCTGGCCGTGCTGATCGGCCGCCCACTGACCAATGCGTCGGCCAGCGACGCCGAAGCCGCTATTCTCGGCTACGGCCTGGCGCTGGACCTGACGCTGCGAGACGTGCAATTCCGGCTCAAAGAGAAAGGCCAGCCCTGGGAATGCGCCAAGGCCTTTGATGGTGCCTGCCCACTGTCGCCCTTCGTGTGTATCGACCGTCTCCGCCGAGACCATCTCACCTTTACCCTCGACATCAACCGCGAACGCCAGCAAACCGGTGATACCCGGGATATGCTGAACCCGATCGTGCCATTGATCGCCCACATAAGCACCCAATTCACCCTGATGCCCGGCGATGTGGTTCTTACCGGTACACCAAAAGGCGTTGGCCCCCTGGAATCCGGCCAGATATTGTCTCTGGAACTGGAAGACGCCTTGTTTGTGGAGACCACCGTGCTCTAGGCTGGGCATGGGACATTGCGATCCTCCTCAGGTCCATCGGCTCTTCAGGACGTATAACAGGCATGGCAAAGAAACCGGTTACCACACGCAGCGGACGATTCTTCAGACTGGCAGGCATGACGGCGTCCGTGGCCGGTCAGTATGCCGGGCAGCGTGCGCGCCGGATATTCCGCAGCGAGGAAGACAACGAGGGCGCCCGCTCCGAGAGCTATACCCGCATGGCGGATCAGATTGTCGACACCCTGGGCGAGCTCAAGGGTGCGGTCATGAAAGTGGGGCAGATTGCCTCCCAGACCCAGGACTTTCTGCCCCGGGAATTCTCGGATGCCCTTGAGCGGCTTCAGAAAGAGGCCCCGCCCATGCCGTTCGAGGTGATTGTCGGTCAGGTGGAGAGCGAACTGGGCAAACCGGTGTCAGAACTGTTCGAATACCTGCAGGAAAAACCCTACGCGGCGGCGTCCATCGGCCAGGTTCACCGGGCCCGCCTGCACGACGGCACCGATGTCATCGTCAAGGTTCAGTACCCCGGCGTGGACGAATCCTGCGACAGCGACCTGAAACAGCTACGAATGGCCCTGAAACTGGGCGGCCTGCTGAAAATGCCGAAAGAGCACGTCGACCAGCTGTTCGGCGAAATCCGGGTGCGGCTCAAAGAGGAACTGGATTACGAGAACGAGGCCCGCAACCTGAAGGAATTCCAGGCATTCCATGCCAGTGACGACTGGATCGAGATCCCGACCGTCTTTGCCAGCCACTCGTCCCGGCGGGTACTGACCATGGAGCTGGTGGAAGGCGACCATATCAGCGAGGTAACCCCCGCAAGATACGATCAGGACACCATCAACCTGATCGGGCACCGCATCTTCACCATGATGGCGGACCAGCTTTTCCGCTACCAGTGCATCCATGGCGACCCCCACGCCGGCAATTTCGCCTACCGGCCCGATGGCACCATCATCCTTTATGACTTTGGTTGCGTGAAAAAGCTGAAGCCGGAAATCGTCGAGGCCTATCGCAACGCCCTGGTCTCCGCCCTGGAAGAGGATTACGCCGCCCTGGATCGCCACCTGATCGCCCTTGGTGCTCGCGTGGAATCACAGCCGGCGGTGGACGAAGCCTACTATGCCATGTGGCGGGACATTCTAATTCAGCCCTTTGACAGTGACACCCCCTACGACTTTGCCGAGTCTGAGTTGCACAAGGACGTCGCTGCAAAAACCACCACCGTGTTCAAGTACCTGGACTACTTCAAGCCGCCGGTAGAGAGCATCTTCATTGACCGAATGATTGCCGGCCATTACTGGATGATGAAGCGTTTGGGGGTGCAAGCAGCATTTCGGGAAGAACTCGAGGAGTATCTGGCGTTATAACCCCAGCCCCTTCATCCACTCCGCAACGCCCTCACCGGCGCCCTTGCGAATAACCTTCGCCCTCGAAAGGCTCGCCGGTTCACCAGGATCGATGACCGTTACCGGCACATCGAAATTCACCAGATCCACCAGCCCGGCTGCGGGGTAGACTTGCAGGGACGTGCCCACAATCAGCAGATGATCTGCGGTGGGCACGATCTCCGCTGCGGCCTCGATCATCGGCACTTCCTCGCCGAACCATACGATGTGCGGCCGAAGCTGGGAGCCGCGATCACAGGTGTCTCCGGGCTGTATGTCGTTGAATCCGATGTCGTAAATCAGTTCCGGATGCGTCGAACTGCGGGCTTTGGTGAGTTCGCCGTGCAGGTGTATAACATTGCTGGAGCCGCCCCGCTCATGCAGGTTGTCCACGTTCTGGGTAATGATCGTTACCCGGTAATGCTGCTCCAGTTCCGCCAGCAAGCGGTGGGCGTCATTTGGTTGTGCCGACTTCAACTGCCGGCGGCGTTCGTTATAGAAGCGCAACACCAGTTCCTGGTTGCGGGCAAAGGCTTCTGGCGTCGCAACGTCATAAACACTGTGTTGTTCCCACAGGCCGCCATTATCGCGAAATGTGGAAAGCCCGCTTTCGGCGCTGATACCGGCGCCGGTAAGCACAACGATGTGATCTTTCATACAGCAACACTTTGATTGTCAGGTGAGTATCGTCAGAACCAGAGCTTCTCAGGCCTGCGCCGTTTTTCCACTCTCAGCCCGTGCTTCTCCAGGATAGCAACCAGCTCCTCGGTATCATCGATATTGAGGAAGGGAGCGAGGGTAATCTCCTCGCCCCGGCACTGAAGATGCAGTTTGGGCGGTGTCCAGGGGTGCCGTGGCATATCCTGCCAGACGCGGGTATAACGGCGAGGCAGCTCCCACTCCTGTTCCTTGCGGGTCAGGCCTTTTTCAAGACGGATCAATTCCGGAGCAAACGTCAACACTTCGCGCTTCTGGCACTGACGGGAAGTGTAGTAAAACGCCGCCGCCAATGCCGTCAACTCAAGGCCAGCGAACGGCAGCACCGGCCATGCGCCCGCCAGGAGCATGCCGGCAGAAATCAGCAGGGAAAGGAGGACAGCCGCGAGCCAAATGCGAATATTCCCACGCCAGTTCATGGACCGGTTGGGGGTCAGGAGAAAACAGTCGCCTTCACACTGGGAAAGCTGCTCTACCATCTAGGTCGCTCCCGGGAGCCACCCGCATTGCCTCCACGCCTTCAGTCAAAGATCTTACCGGGGTTCATCACACCGTTGGGGTCGAAGACCTGCTTGATTCCCCTCAGATAGGCAATTTCAGAGGCGCTGCGCGTGTACTCCAGATACGGCTTCTTGGTCATGCCGACACCATGCTCGGCAGACACGCTGCCCTGATAGCGTTCAACAATCTCGAAGACCCATTTGTTCACCTGCTGGCATTTCTCGAAGAAATCCTCTTTGGCCATGTCTTCCGGTTTGAGGATGTTCAGGTGCAGGTTGCCATCTCCGATGTGCCCAAACCAGATGATCTCGAAATCTGGATAGTGCTCAGTGACCACCGCATCGATTTCCTGCAGGAACCCTGGCACTTTGGAAACCACCACAGAGATATCGTTCTTATACGGCGTCCGCGGTGCAATGGACTCGGAAATGCGCTCCCGCAGTTGCCATAGGTTCTGGGCCTGGGTTTCGCTCTGGCTGATCACGCCATCCAGCACCCAACCGTTTTCCACACACTGCTCGAACAGGGCCATGGCATCGTCCATCACCTGATCAGACACCGCCTCAAATTCCAGCAGCGCGTAGTACGGCGCCTCGGTTTCGAACGGCGCCTGCACCTGGCCATGGGCCAGTACGTGACCCATGGCCTGATGGGAGAAAAACTCGTAGGCGGTCAGGTCGATCTGCTTCTGGAACGTCTGCAGCACGTCCATGGTGTTGGTCAGGTCATTCAGGCCCAACACCAACACCGTCAGGTTATCCGGCTTTCGGGACAATTTCATGGTCGCTTCGGTAATGAACCCGAGGGTCCCTTCCGCGCCAATAAACAGATGGCGCAGATCGTACCCGGTGTTGTTCTTCGCCAGATCCTTGTTAAGGTCCAGGATATCACCCTTGCCGGTCACCACCTTCAGGCCCGCGACCCAGTCGCGGCTCATGCCGTAGCGGATTACCTTGATGCCGCCAGCGTTGGTGGAGAGGTTCCCCCCCAACTGGCTGGAACCAGCCGATGCAAAATCCACCGGGTAATACAGCCCGTTGTCTTCGGCATAATTCTGCAACTGTTCCGTCACTACGCCGGCCTGGCACTTCACGGTGCGGTCGCTGGCGCTGAAATCCAGAATCTGGTTCATATTATCGAACGCCACCACAACCTCTCCGTTGGCGGCCACAGCCCCTGCACTCAGACCTGTGCGACCGCCGGAAGGCACCAGAGCCACCTGGTTTTCATTGGCAAACTTCACCAGCGCCTGCACCTGTTCGGTGGTCTTTGGCAGTACGATGGCCACAGGCTTGGGTGGATAGATCTTCGTCCAGTCCTTGCCGTAATTTTCCAGGTCAGCCGCGTCGGTCAGCACTTTCCCGGGGCTCTGGCCCCCTTCCATCAGGGCTTTGAGGGAGGCAACGATCTGTTCAGGAGTCATGGATAGTCCGGTCTCGCAAAGGGTTAATCAGTGCGTCGGTAGGCAGAGTTGATTCAGGTGGTCCGACGCGCTGTGAAAATCTGCGTTTATGGTATCATACCGCCCCTGTTCTGTGAGCCCGCCCGCCAACAGCGGTACTCACGGGTCATTTCATATGACGAAAGGTTCGGAAGCAAGCCCATGTCAAATACGTCTCTTGAAAAGAGCAAAATCCGCATCCTGCTGCTGGAAGGCGTGCACCAGTCCGCCATTGATACTCTGAACGCCGCAGGCTATACCAACATCGAATTCCTGACTCATTCGCTGGCCGAAGATGAGCTGGTGGAGAAAATCGCCGACGCTCATTTCGTGGGTATCCGCTCACGCACCCAACTGACCGAGAAGGTGTTCGACGCTGCCCAGAAACTGGTAGCGGTGGGCTGTTTCTGCATTGGCACCAACCAGGTTGACCTTCAGGCAGCCACACGTCGCGGCATCGCTGTTTTCAACGCCCCCTTTTCCAATACGCGCAGTGTGGCGGAACTGGTTCTGGCCCAGGCGATTCTTTTACTACGCGGTGTCCCCGAGAAGAGCGCCAAGGCCCATCGCGGCGAATGGCTGAAGTCCGCCAAGGACAGCTATGAAATCCGCGGCAAGAAGCTCGGCATCATCGGCTACGGCAACATCGGCACACAGTTCAGCGTGTTGGCCGAGGGCCTGGGCATGGACGTGTATTTCTACGACGTAGTCTCCAAGCTGTCGATCGGCAACGCCACTCAGGTAGGCACCCTGCAGGAACTGCTCAACACCTGCGATGTGATCAGCTTGCACGTTCCCGAAACGCCGTCCACCAAGTACATGTTCAAGGCCGAGCAATTCGCCCAGATGAAACCGGGCAGCATCCTGATGAACGCCTCCAGGGGCACCGTGGTAGACATTGACGCCCTGGCCGATGCCTTGGGCAGTGGCAAGCTCCTGGGCGCCGCCATTGATGTCTTCCCCGTTGAACCCAAGTCCAACAATGAAGAGTTCATCTCTCCACTGCGCGAGTTCGACAACGTGATCCTGACTCCGCACGTCGGTGGCTCCACCATTGAGGCACAGGAAAACATTGGCCGCGAAGTGGCAGAAAAGCTGGCCATGTACAGCGACAACGGCACGTCTGTCTCTTCCGTGAACTTCCCGGAAGTGGCCCTGCCCTCACATCCGAACCAGCACCGCCTGCTGCACATCCACGAAAACGTGCCGGGCGTGATGTCGGAAATCAACCAGGTGTTCTCGGAAAACGGCATCAACATCTGTGGCCAGTACCTGCAAACCAAGGAAGACATTGGTTACGTGGTGATCGACGTCGACAAGGAGTACGGCGAGTTGGCACTTGAGAAACTGCTGAAAGTCAAAGGCACCATCCGCTGCCGCGTGCTGTTCTGATCCAGACGGTGTTTCAGCACCACAAAGAAGCCGGGGCCAACAGGTCCCGGCTTTTTTATGGCCAAACAGGCCAACTCCCGCACATGACCTCTTATTAATCCTCTTTTAGGGCACTTGACCTTGAGATGTCATCAGATGCAGCCATGATGGAAGTGAAAGCTTTAACATTGCATCCAACATTCACTCCAAGGAGCATTCCATGTCACTGAAGGAGTCATTGCAGAAAAAACTGGAAACCCAGACCGAGTACTGGAGCAAACAGATCCAGAGCCTGCAGGCCGATGCTGAGGAAAGGATGGCAAAAGCCCAGGACGACCAGGCAGAGGCTGAAATCCAGAAAGATTTCTCCGAGCGCATTCAGGCGCTGGAAGAACACGTCGAAGAAGCACGCAAGAAGATTTCGGAAATCCGGGATTCAGGGGAAGACCAGTTGCGGGACCTGAAGGCAAGGATTGACGAGTGGCTTCCCGGCGGGAAGAACTAGGAAACGATAAATGGCCGGAACGGGATCGTTCCGGCCCTCAAGCATTACTGCGGCACTCTTAGCAGACGATTGGGAGAGCCCTCTTCAATACTCCCAAGTACATTTCTGGTCGCCAGCTCGTCCAGCCTGGTGCTGACCGATGCCGGTGACAGACCGGGTTCAGCCCCCAGGATCAGGGCAACGCTGCCCGCTACGTGTGGCGATGCCATAGAGGTCCCGCTGATGGTGTTTACTTCATCGTCCTCCTGATACCAGGCCGCGGTGATGTCAGACCCCGGGGCAAACAGGTCCAGGCACTCTCCGTGATTGGAAAACGACGATCGTTGATCCTCGCGGGTAGTGCTTCCTACGGTTACCGCTGGTGCAACCCGATTTGGAGAGCCGGAACAGGCGTCAGCATCGCTGTTACCGGCGGCCACCACGAACGTCACTCCCTGCTCTATCGCACCACGCACGGCATCGTCCAGAGCGTCTGAGCTCCCTCCACCAAGGGACATATTGGCAACGGCCGGCGCCTGATGGTTCTCAGCCACCCAGTCAACACCTGCGATCACATCCGCGTTAGAACCGGCACCGGAGCAATCCAACACCCGCACGGCCGAGATGAATGCGTTCTTGGCAACGCCATAGACGGTGCCAGTTGCGGTACTGGCGACATGGGTCCCGTGACCATTGCAGTCTGTGGTGTCTTCCGGGTCAGTCTCGCCCCCAATGTTGACGATCGGGCCAATCAACGGCAAACCACCCAATCCCAGCAAGCCGGTGTCGTTCACCGCAAAATTACGGCCTTCAATCACCCGCCCGGCAAACTCATCGTGGCTATCCCGCAGACCCGTGTCGATGATATAGACACTGACTCCGTTACCGGCAGAGGACGGGTAGCTATATTGCTCATCCAGGGGGAGCACCGGCTGATCGATCCTGTCCAGCCCCCAGGTGGCATCACCCTGCGTCACCGCATTTGCGGCAACAACCTGGTCGGGCTCAACTGCCAGCACGCCAGGCAGGGATGACAACAGTGCTGCCTGCGGCTCTGTCATCGTGACCGCCGCACCGGTCATCGCAGTTCGGTATACATGCAGAATATCACCACCACCTACGGCCACCAGAAGCGATTCGACGCTTGCCTGCAGGTCGGCAAGCCCCAGCATGTCAGGAATCGACGGGGCCAGTGTGAGGATATAGCGCCCCGGTATGCGATCTCCCGGCTGAAGCGCGGATTCGGAGGCTTCCGAAGTGCCCGTCAGGCCGACACCATCCGACAGTTCTGCGAAGGCCGGGGCGGCCAAGAGAACACTGAGGGTAAAACCAATTGTTTTTGTGATCGTTGTTGTCAAAGCAGATCTCCCATTTGCTCATTTTCCATGATTGAGGCTCACCGGGAACGGACAACATAGAGCCTTATGTTCCACCACGGGACATTCCCCTTCACCGTTCCATGCATTGAAGCGCGATTCAGGTCAGATGAGGCCAATTCGGCTCTCTTAAACAACCTTTAATGCACAAAGGCCGATGTTGACGATTGAAGCTGATGGCAGAATGGGGAAGGAGCAAAAAGGGAGGGAAGCGGCTCCGGACGCGGGCATGATCCGGAGTCGCTGATTCAGCCTGGGCTGATGTTACTGCATGGGAACCAGTGTCAGCTCGACGCGACGATTCTGTTCACGTCCGCTTTCAGTGTCGTTGGAGGCAATCGGGTAGCGCGGGCCATAACCTGTCGCACGGGTCCTCTTGGGTGCGATACCCTGATTCAAAAGGAAATCCCTGACTGACCCAGCGCGGCGCTCACTCAACAACTGGTTGTAATCCCGCGAGCCAGTGCTATCGGTATGGCCTTCGATCTGAATGATGGTCTTGTCGAATTCCTTCAGTACCAGCGCCACGGATTCCAGCGTGTTGCTGAACGACGGCTTGATGGAGGACTGGTTGACGTCGAAGGTGATGTTGCCCGGCATGACCAGTTCAATTTCGTCACCATTGCGTACAACGCGAACACCGGAACCCTCGAGTTTGCGGCGCAACTGCGCTTCCTGCTTATCCATGTAATAACCGATACCACCACCAATGGCCGCACCGGATGCGGCACCAATCAGTGCGCCTTTGCCACGGTCACTGCTGCTGGAGGTTGCAGCGCCGACGGCGGCACCACCAATGGCCCCGATAATGCTGCCTTTCGTGGCGCTAGAGGTTTTTTCCTCACCGGTGTAAGGATCGTATGTCATACAGCCGCCAAGACCCACGGTGGCGACGGCAAAAGCTACAATCGTTTTCTTCACGGCATTCTCCAAAGTCTTTCCAAGGTATGACTGTTCGCGGCATGGTGCCGCCATTGGCTTTCCTTAACTGGCCTCAGACAGAGACCCGTCATGGTCGTTTTCAAACGTATCCACAATGGTATTGAATACGGTTGCCTGTAAATCCTGGGCTTCGTTTACTAGATGATGACGCCCATCCGGTATCCGGAGTTCCTCCACCGAGGAAAATTTATTGCGGATAATCCGCAGATTGTGCTGCCAGTCTACAGTCAGGTCCTTTTCCCCCTGCACCACGGTAATCGGAAAATCGACCGGGCGGGCGGACTCAATATGCGGTACCCACTGCCGTAATGCAGAAACCCAGTCCACATGTACGGCCCTGGCCTGGAGCGGATCGTAGTCCCTGAGGAACTTCAGGAAACGCGAGTTTCCACTGTTGGCCCCAAACGCCCGTCGCCATCGCGATATAAAGGGTTTTACCAGGCTGTGCAGAACTTTGGCACCCAGCCACCCCATCGGCCTGATCAACGGTGCCAGCAGTACCACCCTACGAAAATCCGAGGTTTCCCGGTCGTGATGGTTGGTCAGCAGGTAGTCAATCAGGATAGCCCCGCCCGTACTCTGCCCGACCGCATACCAGGGCGCCCGCACGTGACGCCTTACACTGGCCATGACATCCGTCAGCACGGCCTGATACTCGAGAAAACTACCAATCGCCGCTGGTGTGCCACTGGACAGCCCGTGCCCGGGCTGATCATAGGCGAGCACATCAAAGCCCGCACCCAGGCAACGGTCGATCAACTGGCTGTATAGCCCTACATGGTCAAAGTAGCCATGCAGGATAAACACCGTGCCCCGGGGCTTGCACTGATCCGGAAGGCGAAAATAGTGGACCATCACCTGGTGCCGGTCCGCCATCACATAACCCTGGCGATAGCTGACCTCCGGGTGCTCTACCCAGAGATCGAGGCCGTAGAACCGGCAGTAGGCCACCATATCCTCGCTGAGTTGTTCCTGGCTTTCAGGCTCGAAGGGCGACATTCGCTCAAGTAACGACGCCCTGTCCCAGTTCGGAATTTCTATGGTATCTGTTTTCCAGTACACGTAGAGTTAAACGCCTGTCATGAATGGGTATGAAAATAGCCGTGTGTCTGCATTAAGCTTGGTGCTTAGATTAGCACACCACAACCCCGGAGTTGCCGATGATACAAACCGCCCTGGAAGCCGGCCTGCGCCAGACCATGAACCGACTCGTTCGTCCCCTGCTGCACCCCGCGATTCCCGTTGCCCTGCAACGCCGGTTGATCAGCAAGGCCTACCTGACATCGATTCCGCCACGTGGCACCCGGTTTGAAGACATCCAGGCAGAAGGGCTTTCGATCACCCGGGCCTGTCACAGCGACAACCCTCACGGGGTCATACTGTATTTCCATGGCGGTGGTTACATCATAGGCTCGCCAAAAACACACAAGGGAATTACCGGCCACCTGTCGAAATTCAGTGGCGCGATGGTGGTTACTCCCGACTACCGATTGGCACCGGAGAACCCCTTCCCCGCGGCACTGGACGATGCTGAAATGGTTTACCGCGCCTTGCTGGACGAAGGGCATCCGCCTGCAACCCTATGCCTCGCGGGCGACTCAGCCGGCGGCGGACTCGCCGTAGCCCTGGCCATGCGCCTACGCGACAAAGGCCTGCCCTTGCCCTCGTCGCTGATGGTGCTGTCGCCCTGGACTGATCTTTCCCACCAACACCTTTACGCGCCTGAATGCGAGCCGGTTCTACAGAAGCCGTGGATCGACAAGTCCGCGCGCCTGTACTGCGGCAACACACCACCGTCCGAGCCTCTCGTTTCACCCGTATTTGGCGACCTTTCCGGCCTTCCGCCGTTGCTGATACAGGTGGGCAGCCAGGAAATCCTGCTGAATGATGCCCGGCGCCTGGCGAACGCGGCCAGCCGTGACAGTGTCGATACACGCCTGGAAATCTATAACGGTCTCTGGCACGTTTTCCAGGTCCACGCGGGGCAACTGGACCGCGCCACCGAGGCCCTGCAAACCGCTGGCACGTTTATACGCCAGCATCTGTCGAGTTGACCGGGAGGACAACCTCCCCACGAATCAGCGCTTCCTTCTGCCTGCGCGGCCATTGTTTGATCTGCCACTCAAGTTTCGACGCCGTCGCCCTGTCTGTCGTCTCGGCGGAAAATGCGAGCTCAAGGGGCCCTTTGCCCCTCAGGCTACGGGCCCCTTTTGGTGCACCGGCCTGGTGTTCGGCAAAGCGCCGCGCCACATCGGTTGTGATCCCCGTGTAAAGAGCCCCTTTGGCGGTCCGTACCATGTAGATGAACCACTGGCTCATACCGATGAAGCCCTCGCCATTGTCTCCCGGGTTTTACGTTGCTGAATCCACAGCCCCGCAACGATCAACACCAGGCCAACGTATGTGGATGGCAGAATGATCTCGCCAAGAATGAAATAGATGAACACCAGCGACAGGAACGGTGAGATAAAGATGAGGTTACTCACCCTGGCGGTATTTTCCGCCTTCTTCATGGCGTAGGACCAGAGCACAAAGGCAATTCCCATTTCGAACACACCCACGTAGGTGGCCGCCAACAGGCCTGTTGTGGGGTTGAAATCGAAACCGTCCGTCAACCCGCAAATCACCACGATCACCGGAAGACCGCAGAGAAAATTCAGGAACAGACCGACCACCGGATCCCGGGTATCCCGAGTCGCGATAATCCAGTAGGACGCCCAGACCAGGGTGCTGCCGATGGCCAGGCCCACACCAAGAGGGTCGGAGAACGTTAACGACAACACATCGCCACGGGTTGCGATAACGACGACCCCGCTGTAGCAAATCAATCCGGCGATGATATCGGCACGCCGCAGTCGCTGTCCCAGGAAGGGCACCGACAGGTAGGCCAGCACCAGCGCCCAGGTGTAGTTCAGGGGTTGCGCCTCCTGGGCAGGCAGCCGGTCGAACGCACCAAACAGCAGGAAGTAGTACAGGCAGGGATTGATAAGCCCCATACCGAAAGACTGCAGATATTGGCGGCGCGACAGTTCAAAGACCAGGTGCCACCGTCGTTGTGCGACCAGAATAAGCGCCATCACTATTACCGACGCGGAACAGGCGACCACCAGCATCTGGACCGGGGTCAATTCCCGCAATGACAACTTGAACGCAGTGGCCACTGTTGACCAGAGCAATACCGTTCCAAGGCCGTAAAGCATTGCCTGTTTCTGGTTAGTCATGAGCAGTGTCCTTTTCCGCATCAAGCCAGCGATAGAGCGTACGCCGGTTTACCCCGAGTATCTGGGCCGCACGGCGTTTATTGCCTTCCACCGCATCAATAACACGCACAACATAGTCCTGCTGGACCTGCTCCAACGTGGGCCAATCCGCCAGGTTTCCTGATGGCAGCACCGGCCGGCCCTCAGCAGACTCTGTCTGGCGCTTGCGGATACGGGCCGGCAGATGTTCCGGCAACACCACATCACCGTCGCAAAAGGTCACGGCCCGTTCAATCGCGCTGGCCAGTTCCCGGACATTGCCGGGAAACGGATAATCCGCCAACATTCGCGCAGCCACTTCGCCCAGCTGCAGGAATCCGCGCTGGTGACGCCGGGCGGAATCCCGCAGGAAATGCATGGCAAGCAGATCCACATCGTCATCCCGTTCCCTTAATGGCGGCACCATCAAGGTCAGGGTTTCCAGGCGATAGTAAAGGTCCTCGCGGAAGCCACCCTGTTCCACGGCCCTGACCAAGTCCTGATGGGTAGCCGCAATAACACGCACATTGACGGCCTCTTCGTGGTCAGAACCCACCGGCTTAATCGTGCCTTCCTGCAGCACACGCAACAATTTCGCCTGAAGAGCGAGCGGCATCTCGCCAATTTCGTCCAGCAGCAGCGTGCCTCCATCCGCTTCGGCAAACAGCCCCCTGCGGGCGGATTTTGCGCCGGTAAAAGCACCGGCTTCGTGGCCGAAAAACTCGCTTTCCATCAGCTCATGGGGTATGCCCGCGCAGTTGACTGGTATAAACGGTCCTTGCCGGCGCTCGCTCTCGTCGTGAATGGCCCTGGCGACCAGTTCCTTGCCGGTGCCGCTCTCGCCACTGACCAGGACGGCCGCCTGGCTACGGGCCACCTGTCGTATTTCGTTCCTCAAACGCTCCATCGCCCGGCTCTCGCCCACCAGCCCCAGCGCACTGTCACTTTCACTCTGGGATTTGTAACGTGCGAGTTCACTGGTCACCGCCGCATGGGCCAGCAGGCGCTTGATCTTCAAGCGAAGATGGTCGGTGGACAGTGGTTTGGTGAGAAAGTCATCGGCACCGGCCTTAAGCGCCTCTACCGCCTGGTCAACCGTGCCGAAGGCTGTGATGATGATAAAGGGAACCGAATGGCCTTCCGCCTGCAGCTTCCGTAGTATTGCCAGGCCGTCGCCGTCTGGCAATCGAAGGTCCGACACAATCAGGTCCGGGCGCCATTCCCGCAACCCATTGCAGCCTTCCTCAACGGTTGCAGCACTGCGTACCGCATAACCATCCACCTCAAGCTCCTCTGACAGAAGCGTCCGCAAACTGGCGTCGTCTTCCACCAGCATGATCAAAGCGGGCCTAGCTTTCATGATGGGCCTCCGTCGAGTCCACTCGTTTCTCATACACTGGCCAGAACGTTGACATCCGGCACCCGCCGTTCGCGTTCGTGCCAACCTCAATCCGACCACCATGTTCCTTGATTACACTGCCGACCACCGCAAGCCCCAGACCGGTTCCCTCACCCGCCGCACGAGTACTGAAAAAAGGCTCGAAAATCCGCTCCCGCAGCGAATCATCGATACCCGGGCCATCATCATCCACCCGCAACTCCCAGTATCCGTCGAGGGGAATAACAGACACGATCACCCGCGAGCGAGCCGCTTGGCACGCGTTGCGGACCAGGTTCAGGCAGGCCATTTCGAGACGGGTTGGCTCGGCCAGAACGCCGGCGCTGGCCTCCGGAATATCGGTACAGATCTCAACGCCATGGCACTTGGGCTCGTCGCATACCCGCGCGGTCAGATCGCGAGCCGTCGCCGCCAGGTCGGTTTCCCGGCGGGAGTCCGGCACATGGCGAAAACAATCGAGCAACTGCTGGATAATCAATGTCATCCGCTCGACCTGATGTTCGATATCCTTCAGGTGTCGTCGGTCGCTATCTGCCAGATCGCCCCGCCCAAGGATATTGGCGCGACCCTGGATGACATTCAGCGGCGCACCCAGCTCATGGGCAACGCCACCGGCAACCCGCCCGATCATGGCGACCTTTTCCTGATACTTCAGCTTCTCTGACAGTTCCCGCTCGCGTTCAACGCTCTCCCGGATTTCATTTTCCGCAACCGCCATACGGGCGCCCATGTCTTGCAACCCCTCGTGGATCTGTCTCAGCTCCCTCGGCCCCGCGGGAGGTCCATCAATCTGCCAGCGGCCGGGGGCCATCCGCTCCATCAATTCCAACAGCCGGCTGACATGGCGACCGACGGCACCATAGTGCCCCAGAACAACCACCAGAATGACCATCAACGACACCACCGACCAGATACTGACGGCCCAGATTCGGCTTGATGCCACCAACTCATGGAAATCGCTACGCTTTCGGGTTACCTGAAGCAACCCCTGAATTCGACCGTCCGGGGCAACCAGCGGCGTGAATTGTGAGAAGACTGACACCCCGTCGACCCTACGAAACGCTCCGTCCAGCTTGCCACTGGCTATCGCGCGTTCGGCACTGTCGCTCCGCGTAACATCACTGTCCGCCACACCGAGGCTGGCGATCTGCTGCCCGTCTT
This sequence comes from Marinobacter sp. Hex_13, assembly GCF_001566815.1. NCBI lineage: Bacteria > Pseudomonadati > Pseudomonadota > Gammaproteobacteria > Pseudomonadales > Marinobacteraceae > Marinobacter > Marinobacter sp. Hex_13. The sequence goes on along the minus strand of NZ_LSMM01000002.1, from coordinate 196,727 downwards.
CATCAAACACTGAGGCACCAAACACCCGGCCGATGCGGAAGATGGATTTCAGCGACTCCCCCAGAACAATTTCATCGCCATCGGACATGGCCTGGGACAATGGACCACTGACCGCCCGGGCCACAAGCTCCAGATCTTCCCGCAAACGGTCATTCAGATTACGCTCGACCGCACCGAGCCCCACATAAATGGCGACGCCGCTGAATACCATCAACGGTACAACCATGCTCAGCACCAAGGTCAGGCGCAGCGAGCGAAACATGTCCCGCGCTCTTGATACAGGCGTTTTCATAACGTGCTCCGACAAAGTGTCACACAGGTATGCCACATGTGACATTTAGCCACAACGCACATTACGCAAAGGTAACGCTCATACATATCCAAATCACTGTTTTTCCTAGCTTTTCATAAAAACAAAAAGCTGGCACAGAGCTTGATTAAGCAACACCAACGTTCGAGGAATCGCATTCCTTTCAACGTCAGACTGCATTCGATGACACCGTGCAGTCCCTTCAACGCAAAAGGAGAACGCCATGAATAAACTTCTCATTTCACTGACCGCATCCCTGGCACTGCTGGCAGCAGGCCCCGTACTGGCACAGGAAAACCAGCAAAGTCCTGAAGCCACCAATCCCAACGGCGGATACAGTGATCCCGCCTCCGCCGGCACCCAGAAAACCAACTTTACCGACGCGGAACTGAAGCAGTTCGTTGAGGCCCAGGAAGGTATCAACAATATCCGTGATGAATACATGGAAAAAATCGAAGCGGCTGATTCCCAGAAAAAGGCCCAGGAACTGCAGATGGAAGCCAACGATGAAATGGTCACAGTGATTGAGGATTCCGGCATGGATATCCCCACCTACAATTCCATCGCCACCGCTTACAACAGTGAACCTCAGGTTCGGAATCGCGTTGATGCACTGATGTAAGCGGCTTCCCCACATTGGTTGCTTCAGGCCCTGCTATTGCAGGGCCTTTTTGATTCTGCAAACGAGGTCGCGATGGCCATAATCAACGTTGATTGTGGTATCTTGTCGGCATGATTTTGTAGAGACCAATGGAGACAAACCATGCGAAGATTCTGCCGCGGGCTAACCCCATTGCTCTTGACGGTTATGCTTGTCCTGGCAGGATGTTCAGACAGCCCCGCACCGGTGTCCAGCGGTGACAATGATGAGAAGCCATCCTACCCCGTTACCTGGCGCTTTGCCCTTGAGGAAATTGAAGGCAGCGTCCAACACCGTTATGCCCTTGAATTCAAGGACCGTATCGAGCGTATCTCTGATGGCAACATCCTCGTTGATGTTTTTCCCTATGGCTCTATTGGCACGTCACTCCAACTGACGGATCTGGCCCGGGAAGGCTCCGTCCATCTCGCTTTCGCCTCCCCCGGCCACCTAGCCAACGTTATTCCCGAGGTGGGCGTGTTCACCCTCCATTATCTGTTGTCTGATGACGAAGAGGTGAATCGTGGCGTCCTTGCCAGCGATGATTTGAAGCAACTGTTCCACGAGCCTTACGAGGAGCAGGGCCTCAAGCTTCATGGTTTCGTACCTGAGGGTTGGATGGTCTGGACCGCCAACAAGCCCTTGCGGAGCCCCGCGGACTTCGACGGACTCACTATCCGCACCATGACGTCGGACATCGCTGAAGAGACCTATAAAACCTATGGCGCGACAACCAGCCAGGTTCCTTTTTCGCAGGTCTACAGCGACCTTCAGTTACGCCGCATTGACGGGCAGGCCAACCCTGTTTTCGCCATTGAAGAGATGGGATTCTATGAAGTCCAGGGTGTGATGACGTTTGCCAGACCTGCCCAATTTGTCACCTCCGTGGTTTCCAATACGTCGTGGTTTGACGCCCTTCCCGAAGACCAGAAACTCTGGCTGGAAGATGCTATGGATGAGATCGCACCGCTGGCTTACGAGGTACAGGCTGAACTCAATGCAAGCCGTCTCGATACCATCAAGGAAAACAGCAGCATCCGTGTGGTTGAATTGACCGAGGAGGAGCGGGACCGCTTCCGTGAGGCCAGCCGGCCGGCCCGCAAGGCCTATATACGTATGGCTGGTGAGCGTGGAGCAGCCATCCTGGACCAACTCCTGACAATGGTCAGCACAACAGAGTCCGCAATACCAGCAACGGATACGACCGCCCAATAGCGCTATTCAGGCACCAGCCAGCTGCTGTTCGATGACAGGCCCAGACAGCGATCACCGGAAACCGCATCCATCATCTCCGCAAGCCGGGTGTCGAATCCCCAGGGCGGGTTCACCACCAGCACTCCGGACCCGGACATTCCACGTTGCGGGGCCCGGTTAAGTGCAACTTCGCTGCACAACACCTTGCGCACGGGCCCCTCAGACACCGCATCCTTTAATCGCTTGTGGGGGAAACCCGCCAGAATCGGATACCAGATCAGATACACGCCATGACGGCATTTCTGCCACGCTCGCACCAAGGTGTTCGCCACTTCTTCATAGTCGCTTTTGATCTCGTATGAAGGGTCCGTCAGCACCAGCAACCTTGGTTGCCTGGGCGGCAGATGGCGAAGCAACCCCTTTAATCCATCCTCCTGAAAGACCTTGACCCGGGAATGCCCGGCAGCCCACTGCCCCAGGGTTTCGCCTTCGGCGGGGTGCAACTCGAAGGCGGTCAGAGTGTCCTGCTCCCGCAGGTAACGGAGGAACCAGCGCGGCGACCCCGGATAGCTCGCCAATTGCCCGTCGTTCCCCTCCCCCGCGGCCAACCCGGCCAGGACGGCCTGCCAGCCGTCGGAATGCAGCTCGGCTCGAAGTGGCCAGACCTTCTGGATCCCTGCAGCGGCTTCACCGGTTTTAAGCGCCCTTTCTCCCGCAAGATCGTAGCTGGCACTGCCGGCATGAGTATCGAAGCAGGCAATAGCAGACGATTTGGCCTGCATCATCCTGACCGCGAGCGTTAAGGCAGCGTGCTTGTGAACATCGGCAAAATTACCGGCATGAAACGCGTGGAGGTAACTCAGCATTACAGACTCCTGACGATAGGGGCACCATTAGGCTACAGCAGGAGCAGAGTTGGCAAACATTTCCAATAATCCACATCCAGGCCAACAAAATTGAAAATCATTCTCACACCCGTTGCAACCACCCACCCGCTCCCTATAATGCGAATAATAATACGTTTTATTTAACTAACGGCGAAAGGACATCGAAATGGCTCTGCTCTCAAACGCACCACGCATTCCCCTGGCACTCGCTATCTCCGCGACGCTGCTGACAGCCTGCAGTAGCGGCGACGAAACCGCATCCTCGGCAGCAGAAGCCATCACCAAATCCGATGTCGTGGAACACTACGCCGACCTGGCCCATGCAAACTTTGAAGACGCACTGACCGCCGCACAGTCCCTCGACAGCACAGTAGACACCTTCCTGGAAAGCCCGACCGAAGAAAATCTGCAAAAGGCAAAACAGGCCTGGCTGGCTTCCCGGGTGCCCTATCAGCAGACTGAGGTGTTCCGCTTTGGTAACGCCGTGGTTGATGACTGGGAAGGGCAACTGAATGCCTGGCCGCTGGACGAAGGCCTGATCGATTACGTAAAGGAAGACGGCTACCAGTACGAATTGGGCAACGAGGGCGCTACGGCAAACATTGTTGCCAGCACGGAAATCAATATTGGTGGCACGACGGTCGACGCTTCCAGCCTGACACCAGACCTGCTGGCGGAGCTGAACGAAATCGGAGGCTCGGAGGCCAACGTGGCCACCGGATACCATGCTATTGAATTCCTGCTGTGGGGCCAGGACCTGCACGGCTTCGATCGCGGCGCCGGACAGCGTCCTGCGACGGACTACGCCCAGGGCGAGGAGTGCACCCATGGCAATTGCGACCGCCGCGCCGCCTACCTGGATGCCGCGACCGATCTGTTGATCACCGATCTCGAATGGATGGTTGCACAATGGGCACCCGGCCAGGAAGACAACTACCGCTCCCAGCTGCTCGCCGAAGCACCGGACGCCGCCATCCAGAAAATGTTCTTCGGCATGGGCTCCCTGTCTCTGGGTGAGCTTGCCGGTGAGCGCATGAAAGTCGCCCTGGAAGCCAATTCCTACGAGGATGAGCACGACTGCTTCAGCGACAACACCCACAACTCCCATTACTACAACGGCCAGGGCGTGGCCAACATCTACTCCGGCAGCTACACCCGGATTGACGGTTCTGAACTGACCGGTCCTTCCCTGTCCGATCTGGTTGCCGAGCTCAACCCGGAACTGAACGAGACACTGAGCCAGCAGTTCGAAGAGTCGATGGGGGCGCTGCAAACCATGAAATCCAGTGCCGAAGCCGAGTCAGAGCCGATGAAATTCGATATGATGATCGCGCCAGGCAATGAGAAAGGCGCGGAGATCGTAAACGGCGCGATTATGGCGCTGGTGGCACAAACCGGTTCCATTGAACAGGCCGCCCGCGAACTGGGCATCGACTCACTCGAGCCTGATGACGCCGGCCATACCTTCTAGCTGATCCACTAACTAGCTTATCCACTAAAAAGTAACGACACGTTGTAGAGAAACCATGCGCCAACGCCCCCTGCTACTGCTGACCTTGTTTTCGGGAGTGGCCGTAGCAGCGGCCTTCGCCATGGCTGCCGCCCAGGAACCTTATCCGATCCAGGCGACGGTCAAGACGGGGGGCGAAGGCACAGTGGATCAGTTCGATCACAATGCCTATTCCCTGCCCCAGGCTAACCTGTCCATGACCAGGCGCCTGGATTTCAGTGTCGGCAACAGTTTCTTCCGCAACCCCTGGGTCGAAGCCCCTGCCAGCACGGATGCCCGCGACGGACTGGGGCCACTGTTCAACACCAACTCCTGCCAGGGCTGTCACATAAAGGATGGCCGTGGACATCCTCCCGGCGCTGACGACAAACCTATATCGCTGTTCCTCCGCCTCGCCGTGCCAGCCGATCCCGAGCAGGATGCGGATATCCTGAAGACCCACGGATTCAAACCGGCCCCCGTGTACGGCAGCCAGTTGCAAACCGCCGCCCTGCCGGCCGCCAAACCTGAAGCCGATCTGGTGATCGACTGGGAATCGGTGACAGAGACTCTGTCGGACGGCACCGAAATAGAACTACGAAAACCGGTCTACCGGATCGAGAACCCTAACTATGGCCCACTCCCGGAAGACCTGTTGGTGTCTCCGCGGGTGGCTCCGCAGATGATCGGCATGGGTCTGCTGGAAGCCATACCGCTTGAAGACCTGCAAGCACTGGCGGATCCGGAGGATACGGACAACGACGGCCTCTCCGGCAAACTCAATCAAGTCTGGGACCTGGACAGCCAGCAAACCGTGCCAGGTCGATTTGGCTGGAAAGCCGCCGAACCAAACGTTCATCAGCAAAGTATGGGGGCGTTTGCTGGAGACATGGGGCTGACGTCCACCCTCAAACCGGCAACCGACTGTACGCCCGAACAGAACTGTGGGCGCTTCGCCAACGGCGGCAGCCCCGAAGTGAGCGACAAGGTGAGCAACTTCGTGACCTTCTATGCCAAAAGCCTGGCAGTACCGGCACGCCGTGACCTGAACAATGTGTCCGTTCAACAAGGTGCGGAACTGTTCAATGAAACCGGCTGCGCAGGCTGTCATACACCAAGGCACACGACCGGCATCGCCCCGGACCGCCCGGACCTCAGCAACCAGACCATATGGCCCTATACCGATCTGCTCCTGCATGACATGGGTCCGGCGCTTGCCGATGGTCGGGATGAATTCCTGGCCAACGGCAACGAATGGCGGACACCCCCGCTCTGGGGAATAGGCCTAGCTCAACGGGTCAATCCGCAGTCCGGGTTCCTCCACGACGGGCGGGCGCGAACACTCGAAGAAGCCGTGCTCTGGCACGGGGGCGAGGCCGGGCCGGCAGCTGAACGTTACCGTCAGATGCCCGTCGAAGACCGGGAGGCACTCCTGGATTTCCTGAACTCTCTCTGAGGACACGCCATGCGACCATTAACGAAAGCCGTGGGTATTGCCGCGCTGATACTGGTTCCAATTGCTGGGATGGCTGCCAACCAGACTGAAACGAACAGAAACGCGACACAACAATGGCACCAGGGAATTCTCGCAGGTTACCAGTCTCTGGCGGCCGAAGCGGGCGACTTGTCCGTTGCGGCTGTCGACTACTGCAGCGCGCCGGAACAGGCGGCACGCGAGACCCTTGAGCAAGCCTGGCTGGACACCTTCCTGGCGTGGCAGCGTGTCCGTTATGTGGATTTTGGCCCGGTGGAGAACGACAACCTTGCCTGGCAGTTCCAGTTCTGGCCCGACCCGAAAAACCTCATTGCCCGCAAAGCCAGCTACCTGCTGAACTCGGAAGACCCGATATCGGGTGAGGTCATCGCCGAGTCCGGCGTGGCCGTACAGGGTTTTCCCATGCTGGAGTACCTGTTGTACGACGAACCATTGAACGCCAGCGACAATGCCCTACCCGCGGAAAAGACCTGCGGCCTGCTGAGAGCGGTTGCCGGCCACATCGAAACCAATAGCCAGCAACTCCGTGATCAATGGCAGACGTTCCGCAAGGATTACCTGGCCACGGAACAATACCGCGACACCACCATCCGGGCCGGCATGGCGGCCCTGGAGATTCTGGAGGATCGCCGGCTTGCCCAGCCAATGGGGCTCCGTGGGAATGGCAAACGTTCTGTCTACGCCGCCGATGCCTGGCGTAGCGGCCGTAGCCTGAAGACCATGGAAGCAACCATCCATGGCCTGGAGCAGTCTTTCCTGCCGGGCCTGACACAGCTGCTAAAGGAAAGCGAACAACCGCAACTGGGTCCACGAATTGAAAACCAGTTCAAGGACGTTCTGGAGCACTTCCCGGAACTCCATCGCCCCATGACTGAGCTGCTTTCCAATGACGATGCCTTTTCCCTGCTCCAGGGCTTCTACGTTGACGTTTCCCAGTTAACCACTCTGATCAATGACCAGGCAGCGGTTGAACTCGGCGTCATTCGCGGCTTCAATTCCAGCGACGGCGACTGATGAGCAGCAACAGGCAACCCGGAGGTGCGCTCATCAACCGCAGACAACTACTGAAAGCGGGGATGGCCGGGGGGCTGGCAGCCACCCTGTCCGGCTGCAGTCTGCTGCCTCGAAAAGCGGATTACGCGCCAGATCAGTACGTCGGCGCCGTGGGACTGCCCGGGGGTAAGTTCGGCATTAGTGCCATCAACCGCAAAGGTCACCTCATATGGGAGTCACCGGTCGACACCCGTTGCCACAGCGGCTGTGCACGCCCGGATGGCTCACAGGTCATCTTCTTCGAACGCCGGCCCGGCTGGGCGTTTTACGGGTTCGACGCCCTCAGCGGTAACAGGACACATCGCGTCAAAGCCGCTTCCGGGGAACACTTTGTCGGTCACGGAGTGTTCTCCCCCGACGGCCGCTGGCTCTATGTCACCGCCAGCCGCTACAAGCCGGGGCAAGGCATTATTGCCGTCTATGACGCGGAGCAGAATTATCAGCGGGTCGATACCTTTGAGCTTCAGGGCATTGGCCCCCATGAGCTGACACTGCACCCAGACGGGGAAACCCTGGTGATTGGCCTGGGCGGTATACTGACCCACCCGGACTACGATCGCCTCAAGCTGAACCTCGACACCATGGAACCCGCGCTGATCCTGATGAACCGCCGCAGCGGTCGGATTATTGGGCGGTTCAACCCTGCCCATCACCAGCAAAGCGCCCGTCATGTCAGTACTGGTTCGAACGGCCGGGTGTACGTTGCCTACCAGTACCAGGGGCCCCTTCACGAGTCCCCCGCCCTTATCGCCCGGCTGGAAGGCGGTAAGCTTCAGGAAATCCGATTCGATGAGGATACCCAAGCAGCACTGGCCAACTACATCGCCAGCGTTGTTGCCCATCCCGAGAACGACCTTGTCGCTGCCGCGTCGCCGGTGGGCGGCACCGCCGTGGTGTTCAATGGCATCACCGGCGAACTGCTGGCCAGGGCGTCCATACCCGACTGCGCTGGCGTCCAGGCCTTGGCAGGAGGCGATTTCCTGATCTCCTCCGGACGCGGAAAACTGGTGCGTCTGGGGCAGGACACTCAATCACGACAAATCGCCGATCTGCCGGTCCAGTGGGACCACCACCTGGTCTGAATCACCGGCAACGCTGCCCTCCTGCCTTAAGGCAACTCGCCTTAGCTGGTATCCTTATAAGCCATTTGTTCAGGAGGACGGCAACTTGCCCGCCAGAAACAAGGACACCCTCGACCAGGTTTACAGCCTGATTGCCAACGAAGAAGACGCCCGGGTTTGCACGGACATCCCCGATGAAGCCTGCCGTGAGGTGCCACGCAACTTCTTCCTGATCCTCGGCAGCAACGTGCTGACCAAACTGGGTGACTTGCTGATCAGCCCCAAGACCGTGCTGGCTTGGCTTTTAAGCGCGATTGGGGCACCTGCCCTGGTGGCCTGGCTGGTCCCGATCCGTGAGTCCGGCTCTATGATTCCGCAAATGGTGATCGGTGCCTGGGTCCGGCGCAAGCCTGTGCGTAAATGGTTCTGGACCCTGGGAAGCTTTGGTCAGGCGGCCAGCGTTCTGGGCATGGCAGCGAGTGTCTGGTTCCTGGAGGGCTATGCCGCGGGCGCCGGCGTGGTGGGTGCATTGGTGCTGTTTTCCCTGGCCCGGGGATTTTGCTCGGTGTCCATGAAGGACGTGCAGGGAAAATGCATCCCGAAGAAACGCCGAGGGCGGCTGTCTGGCCTGGCCTCCACCATCGGTGGGACCGCAACGGTCATCCTGACCGCCTTGCTGTTCTGGGACCGGGGTGACCCTGGCGTACTTTTCTACACCCTCCTGCTCTTGTTGGCTGCCTGCCTCTGGATCATTGCCGGCTTTCTATTCGCCTCCGTTGACGAATACGAGGGCGAAACCGGCGGTGGTGGCAATGCCCTCGGTGACGCGCTCAAAAGCCTGTCCCTTCTCAGGGACGACGCGCCCTTCCGGCACTTCGTGATTACCCGTGCCCTGCTGTTGTGCTCGGCGCTGGCGTCACCCTACTTCGTCGTGCTCGCACAGAAAAACTCGGACACCGGCTGGCTTCTGGGCGTCTTTCTGCTGGCAAGCAGCCTCGCCAGTTCCATCAGTGCCAGTGTGTGGGGTTGGATGGCGGACGAGTCCAGCCGTCGGGTAATGATTCGCGGTGCCATTGTCGCCAGTGGCGCCTGCCTGACGGTGGGCCTGACCGCTTTGTTTGCGGGCGAAGCAACCTCCAGCGTCTGGTTCTATCCCGCGGGGTTCTTCGTGCTGAGCATTGCGCATGCGGGGGTTCGACTGGGACGTAAAACGTATCTGGTGGATATGGCCGGCGGCAACAAACGCACCGACTATACCTCCGTGAGCAATACCGTTATTGGGGTGCTGTTGCTGGCGACTGGCGGGCTGACAGCGCTGGTATCGATGATATCGGATGTAGCGGTGATACTGACGCTGGGCGCCATGGGGCTGGCCGGTGCCATCAGCGCCACCCGGTTAAGGGAAGTGACCGAGGATCAGTGAGGTTCCGGTGGCTTCCCGTCATTCAAAGCCAGGGCGCCTTTCACAATGCGGTAGATGATCCAGATGGAGATACCCAGCAACACAAACCAGCCAACGATCAGTGGCGTCGTCACAATGCCAATCACCGTCCATAACAGCCCGATCCAGAAGGTTCGTATCTGCCAACGGAAATGAGGCTCTATCCAGGTGCTCTTTACGTCATCGAGCTTGACGTAATTGATGATCACACCCACCAGGCCGGTAATGCCACCGACAAAGAACGACAGCGCCTGCAGGATATAAACCAGCACCGCCAGGTTGCGGCCTGGCTCTTCACGTCGTGCTATGGGGTCTGCATTGGCGGGGATGTATTCGTGCTCGGACAAGTCACTCTCCTCTGGCTCCACACCCGCAGTGTATCACAGCAACAGGAGCCGGAAACCGCCAGAACTTAGCGGTTGTCCGGTTTGTAACCCAGGCGGAAGCCACCCCAGTGCTTGCCATTCACGTAGATCGGCACTGACAGGTCATGCATAACCTCTCCGGTATCCCGGCGGTAGGTCTGTAGCAGCATATTCTGGGTATGGCTGCCACACCGAGCACCGGTGCGGTCGTTAAACAGCCGTTTGCTGCGACTCTTTACCAGATCCACTTTCGGGTCGCCCGTTGGCGCATGGGCGAAATCACGGTTGTGGGTCGGCACATAGCCATCCGGCGCGGCGGCAATCGCGAAGACCATCGACGGGTGGGCCCCTTTCACCGCTTCCTGAACGGTGGGCAGTTGCTGATCGGTGAACCGATCAAAGCTGCTGGAATACTTCTGTGGATCGGTCTTGGGAATGGGAGTTCTTTGCTTATCAAACAGGGCGCTTTCTGCCAGTTGCCCATCGCGAACCGCTTTTTCAAAGAGCTTTCCAATCCGGTCCGCACCCTGCCGGGCCTGGTCGTAGAAGAAGCGGTGATAGCTTTCATCGCTGTTCAACGCAAATGCCGCGTTGGCCTCTTCCGCCAGTTCCATCAGTGTCGCTGCCTGCTGGGCAAGCGACGCAACGCTGGTATCGCTCTCGGTAATCTGATCCCGAACCGTTTCAATGGCCGACGATACCTGCTGCAGGCTCTGCTCGTTGTTCTGGTCAATCTCGGCAATGCGCGCCACCTGCTGCTGCACACGGTCAGACTGATCACGAATCTGATCAAGGCGCTCGCCAACGCTTTCAACTGACTCCAGGCCGGATTCAACGCTCTTGGCCAGGTCCTCGATCCGCGAAACAATCAGGGAGGTATCGGAACGTATTTCCTGCAGCGTTTCGGCCACCTCACCTGTTGCCTGCGCGGTTCGCCCGGCCAATTGTCTGACCTCGTCGGCAACCACCGCAAAGCCCCGCCCCTGGTCGCCGGCACGAGCGGCTTCAATTGCCGCGTTCAAGGCCAGCAGGTTGGTTTGTTCCGCGATGCTCTGAATGGTGGTGGTGACACCCTGGATCTTGTTGGATTTCTCGTTCAGTTCCTGAATTAACCTGAGGTTCTCGCTGGACTGCTCGTGCACGGCTCGCACGCTATTGATGGCAGAGGTCAGCGCATCACGGCCCTCAACGCTCACCTGACGGTTCTGCAGAGCCATGGTCGCAGCATCGGTGGCCTGCTGGGCGGATTCACGCACACTCTCGGTAATCTGACCCGCGTACTCCGCCATCTGTGCAGTTTCACTGACCTGTCGATCCAGGCGGTTTTTTAGTTGGTCGGCCGCGTGGGACACCTGGGCCGCAGAAATGGCACTTTTATCGGCACTGCCGGACAGGGTTTCCACCAGTGCCCGCCCTGCTTTGGCGTCCGCAAGGAGGCTTGCACACTGTTTGCCCAGCGGACTATCCGCTGGCAGCTTACCGGCGTTGAGCTGCTTGATGGAACGTTCAACCGGTTCCAGAACGCGTAACACCAGATACGCGGTGGCGACGGCCAGGCCAATAACCACGCCCGCCACCAGCGACGCGCTATCCAACCCTATCAACGGCGCCACCAGGAAAGCCCCAAAGGCGACGACAACGGCGACTGACACCCCCACAACCAGAACAGGCCGACTGAGCAAACCCATATCCACCTCTTTATTTTCATTATTAGTGAATGCATCTTTTTTGACGATTACTCGTGAGAGTAAAGAATTGACCTTTACTTATAACTGCTACTTTAGTTGACCAATACTGGTTTTACGGCAGATCGATGAAAAACTGAAACAAAAAAGCCGTAACGCCGGAGACGTCCTGTTGGAAGAATCCGGCGTTACGGCTGGCTCTTGTCGGTGTGCGCCCGTGGCGCCTCTATCAGGCGATCAGGCGCCGATCACACCGCCATCGTCCTTCGTTACGATAACAGTGGCGTCGCGGGGACGGGACTCGGCCGCGTTCGGCCAGTTACCATCCGGGTGCTGGATGTTCACGAACATGGTCTTAACGTCCGGTGTGCTGACAACGCCAGTTACTTCACAACCTTGGGGCCCGACGAAGAAGCGCTTGATTTCACGTGTCTCCGGATTGGCGGCCAGCATCATGTTGTTGAAGTACGGGTCAGCATCAGAGCCATCGGTCTGGATCCACAGCCGGCCATTGTAGTCAAACCAGAGGCCATCCGGGCTGTTGAAAATATTATCATCGTTCAGGGAGACGACGGCCTCACCATCGACAACAGTTTCCGTACCCTGCTCGCCGGCGAAGACAAAGATATCCCAGTCAAAGCTGGTAGCCGTGTGATCGCTACCTTCTTCAGTCCAGCGAATGATGTGGCCGGTGGCATTGGGAGAGTTCGGGTTGGCGGCGTTGACGTCGTCGAACCCTGGCTGGCCCCGGTTCGAGTTGTTTGTCAGGGTGAAATAGACCTCGCCAGAGTTGGGATCAACGGCACCCCACTCCGGGCGGTCCATCGTCGTAGCACCGGCAATATCGGCTGCGAGGCGGGTATTCAGCAGAACATCAGCCTGGTTCTCAAAACCGTCGAACTGGATATCGCCGACCATGCCGCCTTCAGCCGCAGCAACCTTGCCGGCGAAATCCGCGTCGTCCAGATCCAGCGCCAGCCAGTCACCAGAGCCATCCTCGTTGAAGCGGGCAACGTACAGGGTACCCTCATCCAACAGGTAGCCACCGGCCGTCGCGGCGTAGTAGGGCTGAGACGACACAAACTTGTAGATGTACTCGAAACGGGAATCGTCACCGGAGTAACACACCACCGGCTCACCTTCCTTCGCCGGCGCAAAGATGACGCCCTCGTGACCAAAGCGTCCCAACGCAGTGCGTTTCTGGGGCTTGCTTTCCGGCGTAAACGGATCAATTTCAACCATGAAGCCGTAGGTGTTGGCTTCGTTGCGATAATCATCTGTAGCCGCCGCTCCGGTCGTGCTCACATTGAACCGCACATATTGGTCGGCCGCACTGTCTGCCAACTCCCAGTCGTATCGGCTGGAGCTGCCAACACCATGTCTGGTCTGCTCGCGAGGCTGGGTCGCATCGCTATTGGCAAAGTAACCGTGCCAATTCTCTTCTGCGGCCAGATAGGTGCCCCAGGGCGTTGGGCCCATCGCACAGTTGTTCAGGGTGCCGCGAGTTTCGGTCGCGTCGGGACTGTAGGTTGTGACCAGCTTGCTGTAACCACGTACCGGGCCACGAATGTCCATCTCGGTGTTGCCGGTAATGCGACGATTGAATGGGCTGCCGAAGACGACGTCCCAGGTACCGTCGGTGTCACGCTTGATGTGAACGACAGACACACCGTGAGCGGCAATTTCCTTGCGAACCTCATCGGCGGGTCGCACGCCACCGTTATCAGCAGCATTGGTCGGGCCATTGGCATGAATGAAGTCCTGCTCGATGTACTCATGGTTCATCACCAACAGGCCTTCCGTTGAGCTGTTGCCACCGGCCTTCTGGTCAATCGGGAAGAAATGGAGACCATCGTGGTGCATTCCAACCTGCTGTTCCTGATCGGCACCGGTATTGGTGCCATCGGCTTTATACTCGGGATAGGATCCGGTGATCGGGGTGCCCCAGGGAAGAAAAGCCACGGATGAGTATCCCTCGGGAACAACGACTTCATTGTCGCTGGATACGGCAACCGCCTTGAAACCAAGATCCGTATTGGCGGAACTTCCCCCTGTGGAGGAACCGTTGTCATCGTCGTCATCACTGCCACAGCCAGCCAGGCCCAGCCCCATAACGCTGGCCAACGCGGCGCCAACGGAACCTTTCATAACGGTACGGCGCTGCATACGGGCCGCGAGGACCTGATGAAAGGGCGTGTTGCTTGAATGGTTGACGACGGGCTCGTAATTGGGATCCAGGTAGTTGGGATCCAGGTCATGCTTTGCCATGGTCCTGCTCTCTCTCGGGTGGGTTATTGGTTTTCGAGAGAACAGTGTCGGTGGGTTAGGTGACAGATTTCAGACAGTAAAAAGACAGTTTCTTTAACAATTTCTTACAACCAAAAAAGCCTGCCCATAAAGGGCAGGCCACAGACGCAATCTTATTGCATGGAGTCGCCGGCTTCCTCAGCGGCTTCGCCCATTTCCTCACCGGTCTCTTCCATTGCTTCGCCAGTTTCTTCGGCGGCATCTCCAGCAGCGTCCTTGGTTTCGTCCCAGGCGCTGTCATTCTGGCCGGTGGCATCTTCGTAGGTCTCTTCGACCGCATCGCCAGCGTCATCCGCCATTTCCTCAACGTTGTCGCCGGCTTCCTCGAGATCGACGCCTTCGTTGTCATCCTGGCTGCAGGCCGCAAGGCCCAGCGTCATCAGCAGTGCCAGTGCGCTCAGTGTCAGCTTGTTCATAACTGTGTCCTTTCTTTGGCGTGTGAAAACAACAGCGACAAGTCTACGGCCGTGACGGAGCGGGCACAATTACTTGGGAATTACGTTTTTGTTAGCAGCGACAATAAGTTAGCGAAAGCAATAACCTGTAGCCATTAATTGGCTCCGGCTACGACCTTACCGTCCAGTGTCAGCACGTGATCAAGGCGAACCATGTGCCCCCGCCCAAGAAAAACAAACTCCTGGCCAGCGCGACTGAAGAGATCGCGGATGACATCGTGGGTCGTACAGATCTGACCGGCATCGTCGCGATAGACAATCTCGGCCAGTTTTGAAGAGGTCAGATACTCCCGGAGCAAACTGTGAATTTCACAGCGTACCGGGCGATAGGCATTGGAGGCGTGTCCCGACGTCATGGCAGCTTCTTCCCTGTGGATGCAGCAGGATAGGAAAGCGCCCCGGTACGCTGAAACCTGCGTTCCGGGGCCAGCCTACAGTCTGGTTTAGATTGTGTCAGTCCGCCAGTTTCAGAACCACTCCGACTTCATGTTCATGCAGGTGTCGTCCTGGTTGCGGAGCAGCACCAGATCCTGTGCCACAGTAGGCAACTCCCAATGGAAGAAGTACTGGGCGGCCTGCAGCTTGCCCTGGTAGAAGTTCCTTTCTTCGTCGCTGTTGGCAGAACCGAGGGCCTTGGCGGCGGCGTTGGCCTGACGCAGCCACATCCAGGATACGATGATATGTCCGAACAAGTGCAGGTAGCAGGACGCGTTGGCCAACACCCGGTCGGGATCCTCCGACATCAGGGATTTACCCAGACTCTGGGTCACTTTCACTGCTTGCTGCAGGGTTTCACTGAGGGACAGCGCCCATTGCTGGCACCGATCGGTGGTGGCGGCTTCCAGGTCCACCTGCATTTCCTGCATCAGCAACTGCAGGCCGTGGCTCTGATCCTGCCAGATCTTACGACCCAGCAGGTCCAGCGCCTGGATGCCGTTGGTGCCTTCGTGAATCGGGTTCAGGCGATTATCCCGCCAGCACTGCTCCACCGGGTATTCCCGGGTGTAACCGGCACCGCCATAGACCTGGATTGCCAGGTCGTTGGCCTTCGGGCCGAATTCGGATGGCCAGGCCTTGATGACTGGCGTTAGCAGGTCCAGCAACTTGCCGGCTTCCATCCGCTTCTGCTCGTCCGGATGGGTGTGCTGGTCGTCCATCAGGCGTGCGCCGTATAGGCACAGCGCCAGGCCACCTTCACTGTAGGCTTTCTGGGCCAGCAGCATGCGTCGCACATCGGCATGCTCAATGATGGGAACCTGGGGTGCCTCCGGGTTCTTTTCTGACGGCTTGCGGCCCTGCAGGCGGTCCTTGGCGTATTCCAGACTGTGCATGTAGCCACGATAACCAATCACGGCGGCGCCGAAGCCGACGCCCACACGGGCTTCGTTCATCATCTGGAACATGTACTTCAGGCCCTGGTGGGGCTCGCCCACCAGATAGCCATGGCAGGGTGCGTCGTCACCAAAACTGAGCGCCGTTGACGTGGTCCCGCGGTAGCCCAGCTTGTGAATCAGGCCGGCCAGGTTCACGCCGTTACGTTCAGTCGCGTTGCCTTCTTCATCCACGATGAATTTCGGCACGATAAACAGGGAGATGCCTTTTACGCCTGCCGGGGCGCCTTTGACCTTCGCCAGCACCATGTGAACGATGTTTTCGGTGAGGGACTGTTCGCCGCCGGAGATGTAGATCTTGGCGCCTTTGATCAGGTAATGACCGTCGTCAGTCGGCGTGGCCGAGGTGCGGATATCAGCCAGTGACGAGCCGGCGTGGGGCTCGGTCAGGGCCATTGTGCCGGTGAAGCGGCCGCTGAGCATGTGTGGCAGGAAGGTGCTTTTCTGCTGGTCGTTGCCGAACACGCGGATCAGGTTGGCGGCAGCGGTGGTGAGGAACGGGTAACCCGCAGTGCCCGGGTTAGCGGCGGTGAAGAAGCCGTTACACGCTGCCATGACAGATTCGGGGAGTTGCATGCCACCCAGTTCGTAGTCGTAGCGCCCGGCAATGAAGCCGGCATCGGCGTAGGCGTCAAAGGCTTCTTTGACCTGAGGCAGCATTTCCACCTGGCCGTCGACGAATTTTGGCTCGTCTTTGTCGGCGGCGCTGTTGTGGGTAGCGAATTTGTCACGGGCGATTTTGTCGGCGGTTTCGATGACGGCGTCGAAGGTGTCGCGGCTGTGTTCGCTAAAGCGCTCGCGTTCGCTGAGGCTTTCGGTGTCGAGTACTTCGTAGAGTTGGAACGCCAGGTCGCGGCGGTCAATCAGGGTGTCGGTCATTTCGGGTCTCCTGTTTATGGCGTATAGCCTCTCATACGGTTGTTTTTGTTGAAACCGGCGTTAATGACATAATCATGGTTAAAATTGCCACTTTTATTCCAGGTCTCCTTTTGTGAATGCGCGGCTTGTGGTGCTCGGCAGACGGGCACCAACCGGGAGACCCTCCCGGCTGGCACCCTGATTTGGAGGTGGTATGCGAACGGTTTCTGTTATGGGGTTTGATGGGGCGCTTGCCAGTGCGATTACGGGGGTTATCGACCTGTTTCGACTGGCGGGGGTAACCTGGGCACGCATCAACGATACGCCTCCGGATCAGCAGTTCACCACTCAATTGCTGACCAAGGGTGGTCGGCCCTGTCGGTGTATCAATGGGATAACATTGATGGCCGATGGGGACTGGCAGGACATTCCCACCGGTAATTCGCAGGCAGACCTGGTCATTGTACCCACGATTGGCGCGCCGATTGCGCAGGTTCTGGAGGCCAATCCCGGGTTGGTTGACTGGCTCGGCGGCTTTCGGGAGGCGCCAACCGGACAGGTCCGCTTGGCCAGTAACTGCACGGGGGCGTTTCTGCTGGCGGAGGCCGGGTTGCTGGACGGGCGGCAGGCAACGACGCACTGGGGGTTCAGCAACCAGTTCAGAAAACGCTTTCCCGGGGTAGACCTGCAGCCGGAAAAGCTGATTACAGTGGATGGGCACATTGCCTGTGCCGGCGGTGGTATGGCGTGGTGGGATCTGGGGGTGTATCTGGTGGAACGCTACGCCGGGGCGAAGGTGGCGCGTGAACTGGCGAAGGCGTTTGTTATTGATGCGGGGCGGACCAGCCAGGCGCCTTATGGAGCGCTACAGGCCCGGCGCTATCATTCCGATGCCGCGATTCTGAAACTGCAGGACTGGCTGGATGTGAACTACACCCGACCGGTGACGCTGCAAGCCCTTGCCGCATTCGCCGATCTAACGGAGCGTTCGCTGATTCGTCGGTTCAAAGCGGCAACCGGGGACACCCCCACCAGTTACCTGCAGATTCTGAGAATAGAGGCGGCCCGGCAGCATCTGGAGAATTCGCGGGTGGCGGTTGAAGAAGTCACGCGGCTGGTCGGTTATGAAGATGTCAGTTCGTTCAGCCGTCTGTTCAGGAAGCATACCGGCCTGGCGCCCGGCATTTATCGGGCGAGATTCGGAAGGTAACCCGAGCCTGAGCGCTTTTGGCCCGGGTTATGCTTAGTTTTCAATACAAGGCCAAAAGCCGAGGCAAAACGTAAAAATAACTGACACAGGCTACTCCCTGTGGAGGGTAATACCATGAACGCACCGCAAAAAAACCAGCAATGCGCACTGCTCAGTCGCCTTTACGACATGAAGCAGAAACAGCTACTTCAGGCCAGCCAGCAGGCCGATAGCCTTCGCTATCGGGTTTTGTCCGCCGAGGCAGACGCCATCAGCGAGGCTCTGAAAGCCATTCGGTAACCCGGGTCAGTCACCGTAACGATGACTGACGCCCAAACGGGTCACAAATGATCAAGATGATCACTTTATGACCAAAATTGTCCACCCGGTCAGATCCGGGCAGCCACTTCCGTCCCCTGCCGAATAGCACGCTTGGCGTCCAGCTCTTCGGCCACGTCCGCACCACCTATCAGGTGGGTCTGAATACCCCGATTGACCAAATCATCAAACAACGCCCTGAACGGTTCCTGACCTGCGCATATGATGACGTTGTCTACCGCCAGAACCTTACTCTCGGTGACCTTACCGTCCTTGTCGGACAGCGTGATATGCAGACCGTCATCATCAATTTTCTCGTAACTACACCCTCTCAGCATCTCAACGTCACGGTGCTTGAGGCTGTTGCGATGTACCCAGCCAGAGGTCTTGCCCAGACCACCGCCGACTTTGCTGGTTTTCCGCTGCATCAGGTAGATCTTGCGGGGTGACGATGTCGGCTTGCGCTCAGCCAGGCCGCCCGGCCCGTCGAATTGCGGATCAACGCCCCACTCAGCCTGCCAGTCTGCCATGCTGACCTGCTCTCCCTCGGGGTGATGACCGAATTCGTGAGTGAGGAACTCGCTGACATCGAAGCCGATACCACCGGCACCTATCACCGCTACTGACTGGCCTACGGGCTTGTTGTGGCGCAGAACATCGAGGTAACCGAGCACCTTCGGGTGGTCGATGCCATCAATTCTTGGCGTACGCGGTTTCACGCCCGTGGCGATGATCACGTCGTCAAAGCCCTGCTCTCCCAATACATCGGCATCCACGCGGGTATTGAGCTTCAGTTCAATACCTAGGATTTCGATCTGGCGCTGGTAGTAACGCAGCGTTTCATAGAACTCTTCCTTCCCGGGGATGCGCTTGGCGTAGTTGAACTGGCCGCCAACTTTGTCATCCGCTTCAAACAGCGTCACTTTGTGACCCCGCTTGGCGGCAGTGGTCGCGGCGGCCAAACCGGCAGGACCGGCTCCGACCACCGCCACGCGGCGGCTGACCGGAGCCACCGTCAGGACCAGTTCGGTTTCGTGACAGGCGCGCGGGTTCACCAGGCAGGACGCCCGTTTGAGCTGGAACACGTGATCCAGACAGGCCTGGTTGCAGGCAATACAGGTGTTGATTTCGTCGCTACGGTTCTGCTCGGCCTTGCGCACAAATTCCGAATCCGCCAGCAACGGTCGCGCCATGGACACCATATCGGCCTTGCCCGCCGCGAGGATTTCCTCGCCTTTCTCCGGGGTGTTGATGCGGTTGGTGGTGCACACGGGAATGTCCACTTCGCCGTAAAACTTGGCGGTCACATCCGCAAAACCGCCCCGTGGCACCGACGTCACGATCGTTGGCACTCGGGCTTCGTGCCAGCCGATACCGGTATTGATAATGGTGGCACCGGCTTTTTCGATGGCCTTGCCCAATTGCACCACCTGGTCCCAGGTCTGCCCGCCTTCTACAAGGTCCAGCATCGACAGGCGGTAAATGATAATGAACTCGGGGCCGACCGCTTCCCGCATGCGGCGAACGATCTCCACCGGCAACTGCATGCGGTTCTCGAACGGTCCGCCCCATTTGTCAGTACGCTTATTGGTTCTCTCACACAGGAACTGGTTAATGAAATACCCTTCCGACCCCATAACCTCAACGCCGTCATAACGGGCCAGTTTCGCCAGTTTCGCGGCGCTGACGAAGTCATCAATCTGCTTATCGACCCCCTTGGTGGAGAGCGCGCGAGCTTTGAACGGCGTAATCGGCGCCTTGGTGGCCGAGGCGGATACGCTGAACGGCTGGTAGCCATAGCGACCGGCATGAAGCAGTTGCAGGCAGATCTTGCCGCCAGCGTCATGAACTTCACTGGTGACATGACGGTGAAGCATGGCGGTGCCACGATGGTTCATGGTGGACGCCAGGGGCGAAAGCTGGCCGACAAAGTTGGGTGAAAAGCCCCCGGTAACCATCAACCCCACTCCGCCTTCCGCACGCTCGGCAAAATAACGGGCAAGCTTGTGGATGTTCCAGAACCGGTCTTCCAGGCCAGTATGCATGGAGCCCATAAGCACGCGGTTTTTCAACTCGGTGAAACCCAGGTCGAGGGGTTTCAGCAGGTTCGGGTAGGCTGCGGTCATGTTGTTTCTCTTTGATTGGTCGTCTGGTCGTCTCGTCTCATGCGGACGTTTTCATCAGGAGGCAACATGGTAGCATAGCGGCCTACGACTAACGTATGACATGGAACCCACACTATGAGCACACGCGATTCTGAACGGGTACTGATCACGATTGAGGATGGTATCGCCATCGTGACCCTGAACCGGCCGGATAAATACAACGGTCTGGACATGCCCATGTTCGAGGCGATCACCAGGGCGGCCAAAACCCTGAAGAAAGACCGCAGTGTGCGCGCCATCATACTGAACGGTGCCGGAGACGCTTTCTGCTCCGGGCTGGATGTAAAGACCGTGTCGAAGAATCCAGTGAATTTCCTCAAGCTGCTGGTCAAACCTGGCCGCAGGATCAGCAACCTTGCCCAGAATGTCGGTTATATATGGCGGGATGTGCCGGCACCGGTGATTGCGGTTACCCATGGCTACTGCTTCGGTGGTGGTTTCCAGATTGCGCTGGGTGCCGACTTTCGGTTTTCCACCAGCGACTGCGAATTCTCCATCATGGAGAGCAAGTGGGGGCTGATCCCAGACATGAGCCTGACGGTGACCCTGCGGGAACTGGTGCCCATTGATCTGGCCAAGGAACTGACCATGACCGCGCGACGATTCGACGGCACGGAAGCAAAAGCCATGGGCCTGGTCAGCCGCGTTAGCGACGATCCCATGGCAGAAGCAATGAACTTCGCCCGCGAGCTGGCCGAGCGCTCGCCAGACGCCGTCGCCGCCAGCAAGCTGTTGTTCAACCGCAGCTGGAACGCCACCGACAGAACCGCTCTCGACTGGGAAACAAAGCTGCAGAAGAAGGTACTCGGGCGGGCAAACCAGCGCATTGCCGTTGCCCGGAATTCCGGCTCTCCCGACAAACCCTACCAGGACCGCCGTGATTTCTGAACACGGATAAATGGTCAGCGTACTTGACCTGCGTAGACGGCCACGTATCATCAGCCAGGGTAACTGATTATCGGAGCAACCATGACGACCGCAAGGTCCCTGGCTAATACACATCCCGGCTTTTCACCGGTCGCTGCTGATGCAAAGAAGCATCGCGGCAGCTTGCCCTACTTCCCGGATCCACCCCATCACTGCTGATATCCTGGCCACCATTCATATGGTTGCCCGTGCAAGCACGGACACCGGGGGCTAAACTCAGGCAACATTTGCTTCTCCATCCATAAAGAAGAAAGCCAACAAGAGGTTGCGATGTCGCTACCGCTGGTCGTTTTACTGCCGTTTCTGGGAGCCCTGGCGGCTCCGCTGTTCGCCCAGGGCGGACGCACGGCAATTGCTGTCATTTCCTGTGTCCCTGCCATCATTGGATTGGCGGCACTATACCCCCATTGGGCAATTCTGGCCGACGGCGGCATCGTGCAGCACACCACCGAGTGGCTGCCAGCCATCGGGCTGTCTTTCAGCTTTCGCCTGGACGGCCTATCGCTGCTTTTTACCCTGCTGATCCTGATTATCGGGCTATTGATCATCCTGTACGCCCGCTACTACCTGAAGCCCCACGAGAACGTCGGTAAGTTCTACGCGCTTCTGCTGTGCTTCAAAGGCTCCATGCTTGGTATCGTGTTGTCGAGCAACCTGTTGCTGATGATGGTTTTCTGGGAGTTGACCAGCCTGACATCGTTCCTGTTAATCAGCTTCTGGACTCACAAGAAAGACGCCCGCCGCGGGGCAAGGATGGCGCTGGCCGTTACCGGCGGTGGCGGCCTGGCACTGCTGGCAGGCATTCTGCTGATTGGCAACATCGTGGGCAGCTATGAGCTGGAGGACGTTCTCGCCGCCGGGGATCTGATCAAGAACCACAGCATGTACCCGGTGGCACTGACGCTGGTACTGCTGGGCGCGTTCACCAAGTCCGCACAGTTCCCGTTCCACTTCTGGCTACCCCACGCCATGCAGGCGCCGACACCTGTTTCGGCCTATCTGCATTCAGCCACCATGGTGAAAGCCGGCATTTTCCTGATGGCCCGGCTTTACCCGGCCCTCGCCGGCACCGAACAGTGGTTCTACATGGTGAGCTTTACCGGCATGGCCACGCTGCTGATTGGCGCCTATGTCGCCATGTTCAAGCATGATCTGAAAGGCCTCCTGGCTCATTCAACGGTCAGTCATCTTGGCCTGATCACCCTGCTGTTCGGTATGGGGACCCAGCTGGCTGCCGTCGCCGCGGTCTTTCACGTGATCAACCACGCAATATTCAAGGCGTCCCTGTTTATGGCCGCCGGCATTATTGACCATGAGACCGGCACCCGGGACATGCGCAGGATCAATGGCCTCTGGCGCTACATGCCTCATACCGCCACGCTGGCCATGGTGGCAGCAGCGTCGATGGCGGGTGTGCCGCTGCTCAATGGTTTCCTGAGCAAGGAGATGTTCTTCGCCGAAGCCCTGGAACTGAATCTTCCCGGCCTATGGGCCTATCTGCCTCCGCTTATTGCAACACTGGCCGGCATATTTGCCGTTGCCTACTCGGCGCGGTTCATCCACGACGTGTTTTTCAACGGTCGGCCCGTCAACCTGCCTATCTTTCCGCCCCATGAGCCGCCAAGGTACATGAAGATACCGGTTGAGATCCTGGTCTTCGCCTGCCTGATGGTTGGCATGTTCCCGGCGTTCTCCGTCGGCCCACTGCTCTATGCTGCAGCGTCTGCCACTCTGGGTGGCGACGTTCCCGAGTATCACCTGACGGTTGTTCACGGCTTTAACCTGCCGCTGCTGATGAGTTTCGTGGCCTTCTTCGGGGGCCTGTTGATGTATACCCAGCGCCAGCGGTTTTTCGATTTCCACGCCCGTTTCAAGGAAATTGATGAAAAAGCGGTCTTCGAGGCCATCGTTAGCCGAATTTCGGACACTGCCCATACCGTTACTGCCTACATCGAGAACGGCTCACTGCAGCGCTACGCCATGTTGCTGATCGTCAGTGTGATTGCGGTTGCCGTGCTCCCGCTCTGGGACCTGGGGATTGCCATTGGCAGCAATGGGCTCAGCCCGGTGGACTGGCCCACGCTTATCGGTGTTGCCATCCTGGTGGTTGCGGCCCTGGGTACGGCGGCAGTGCATCGTGACCGGTTCTTTGCGCTGGTTTTGCTCAGCGTCGTCGGGCTTCTTGTTGCCCTCGGCTTTGCCCGCTTCTCAGCTCCGGATCTGGCGATGACGCAGTTGTCGGTTGAAGTGGTAACGATTGTCCTGCTGATGCTGGCGCTGTACTACATGCCGTCCTGGACGCCAATCGAGACGCCGAAAGGCCGCCGCATCAGGGATATTCTGATCGCTGGCGCGGCTGGTATCGGTATGACACTCATTACTCTGGCCATGCTGACACAGCCGTTTACGTCCATTTCGGAGTTTTTCCTCGAGAACAGCAAACCCGGCGGCGGTGGCACCAACGTGGTCAACGTCATTCTTGTGGACTTCCGTGGCTTCGATACCCTCGGTGAGATCACGGTTCTGGGCATTGCGGCACTGGGCATTTACGCAATGCTGCGCAATGTCGACCTGACCCCGCCTCCGGGTGACGGCCAGGGCCATCCCTGGACGCGGGATGCGTACCCGATGATGCTGCAGCAGATTGCCAGGCCGATGCTGCCATTGGCCCTGATGATCTCCGCCTATATATTCCTGCGCGGCCACAACATGCCGGGTGGCGGCTTTATCGCCGGATTGATCACTGCGGTGGCGTTGATCCTGCAATACATTGCCAGCGGGATGTCCTGGACCCAGGGCCGTATTTCAATCCGCTACCACAACGTCATCGGCCTGGGGCTGCTGTTTGCACTGATCGCCGGGGCTGGCAGTTTCGCATTCGGCTATCCGTTCCTCACATCCACGTTCGACTACGTTTACTGGCCTGTGGTTGGAAAGTTCGAGGTCGCCTCGGCGCTGATCTTCGATCTCGGCGTCTATCTGACCGTCATCGGCGCCACACTGCTGGCACTGACCAGCGTTGGTCGCCTGTCGCCCCATTCGGCCATCAAGAGTACCAACTATAAGGAGGGCTCATAATGGAGCTTGCATTCGCGGTGGTCATCGGGGCTTTGACTGCCTCCGGGGTTTACCTGATGCTCAGAGCCCGCACCTTTCCCGTTGTGGTGGGCCTGACCATGTTGTCTTATGGCGTTAACCTGTTCCTGTTCTCGTCGGGACGACTGGCGACCGGTGGCCAGCCCATCATCGGCAGCGCGGAAACCTATTCCGACCCCCTGCCCCAGGCACTGGTGCTGACCGCCATTGTGATCGGTTTCGCCATGACCGCCTTCGTCGTTGTTCTGTCGTTGCGCAGCCTTGCCGACAACAACGACGACCATGTCAACGGCCGCGTTCCAGAACAGGACAGCACTGTGCAAAAGCAGGAGCAGGAGGGCGCCAACACATGAACCACTGGCTGACTGCTCCCATACTGATTCCGCTGATCGGCGGCATATTGCAGGCTTTTATGGGATACGCGCCCATCGCCTTGAGGCGGACGCTCGCCATTGCCACCACGGTGCTGATGCTCGTTGCTGCGATCGTCCTTCTTGTTCTCGCCGACGACGGTAGTTATCGCCTCTATGCCTTTGGTAACTGGCAACCACCATTCGGTATCGTTTTGGTGCTGGACCGGCTCGCGGCTCTGATGCTCGTCATGACCGCGGTGCTGGCGCTGTTTTGTCACATTTATGCCATCGGTGGTACCGACGAGAGCAGCCGTCAGTTCCACGGGCTGTTCCTTTTTCAGCTACTTGGCCTGAACATCGCCTTCCTCACGGGTGATCTGTTCAATCTCTTCGTTGCGTTCGAGGTTCTGCTGATTGCCTCCTATGGCTTGCTGATGCATGGCGAAGGCACCAGCCGAACCGTTCCTGGCCTGCATTATGTGGTTCTGAATCTCGCGGGCTCTGCCGTCTTCCTGATCGCCGTTGGCATGATTTACAGCGTAACGGGAACACTCAACATGGCAGATCTGGCGGTCAAGATTCCGCAGGTGGCCGAAGAGAACCTTCCCCTGGTGAAAGCCGGCGGCATGATGTTGCTGGTGGTTTTTGGCCTGAAAGCCGCCATCCTGCCGCTCTGCTTCTGGTTACCCGGCGCCTATTCCAACGCCACAGCGCCGGTCGCAGCCTTGTTTGCGGTCATGACCAAGGTGGGTATCTACGCCATTATCCGCGTCTTCACCCTGATCTTTGGCAACCAGGCAGGTGAGCTGTCGGGCCTGGGTATGGACTGGCTCTTCCCATTGGCGCTGATCACTCTGACCATGGGGGTCATCGGGGCCCTGGGTGCCGCGAGCCTGAGGAAACTGATTGCCTGGCAGGTGATTATCTCAGTCGGGACGCTGCTTGCCGCCATTTCGTTTGGCACGGTGGCCGGCACATCCGCTGCATTATTCTACCTGCTCAACACCACCTGGGTGGCCGGTGGCCTGTTCCTGGTGGCCGATCTCGTTGATGGCCAACGTGGCAGCGCCCAGGACAAAATTGTCACTGCGCCACGGATCGCCAACCGCACCTTCCTGAGTGTGCTATTCCTGATGGGGGCGGTGGCTGCCGTGGGCCTGCCGCCCCTCAGTGGATTTTTTGCCAAGTTGCTGATTCTCAAGTCGGCAGTGACCGAGTCGGATGTTGCCTGGCTTTGGAGCGTGTTGCTGATTGGCAGCTTTTTCACGCTGATCGCCTACAGCCGCGCAGGCAGTATCGTGTTCTGGCGCAACGTGGAAGGTCATATTGAAGAACCTCAAAAGCTGACACCATCCCTGTCTGTATCGGCAAGCGCGTTGATTTCTTTGAGTATCGTGATGGTCATCCTGGCAGGGCCAATCAGCCGCTACGCCGAAGATACGGCGGCACAGCTCCATGACACCAGTGCCTACACAGAAATCCTGAGCAAACCCATGGTTGGGGAGGAAAAGTAATGCTTGACCGCCTGAGCTTTCCACAGCCATACCTCAGCCTCATCCTGTTTACCGTCTGGCAGTTCCTGAGTGACGGCGTTTCTGGCGCCAGTGTTGTCATGGGGCTGGTCCTGGCCTGGATGATTCCACAATTGACCCGCGGCTTCTGGCCGGACCCTCCCTTCTTCGCGCGTCCCTGGAAGCTGCCGCCGTATCTGGTCCTTGTCCTCTACGATATCCTGGTGTCCAGCGTTTCCGTCGCCCGCCTGATACTCAGCGGCCGCGAACCCAAACCGATACTAGTCTCCTATCCCCTGGAGTTGACGCACCCCCTGGCCATTTCCATGCTGGCCAGCACCATTTCCCTGACACCGGGAACCGTCAGCGCCGATGTCAGTGACGACAGAACATTGCTGCTAATCCATGCTCTTGACGCCGAGAGCGACGACGAGGTGATCAACGCGATCCGCACCCGCTACGAGGCACGCCTGAAGGAGATGTTTCAATGATTACCATCGCGCTGTACGTCACCATTGCCATGGTTGTCCTGGCGGCGATACTGAATGTCTATCGACTGATCAAAGGGCCAGATGCACCGGATCGGGTACTGGCTCTGGACACCCTGTACATCAATGCTATCGCGCTGATTGTCCTGCTCGGAATAACGCTGGGTACACGCCTGTATCTTGAAGCCGCATTGCTGATCGCCGTGATGGGCTTCGTCGGTACCGTGGCGATGGCCAAATACCTGAAGCGCGGCAGCGTGATTGAATAACCTACAAGGCAAGCATCCTGTGACCAGAGGTTCCCCGTTATGAGTCCCATTGCCGAATACGCCATTGCACTGTTACTGATCGTCGGTGGTTTTTTCACCCTGGTCGGCGCCATTGGCCTGGCTCGACTACCTGACTTCTACACACGCCTGCATGGCCCAACGAAGGCCACCACCGTGGGCGTAGGCGCCATTGTGTTGGGCTCAGTCATCTACTTCAGCAGCAAAGGAGAAGGTATAGGCATTGCCGAAGTGCTCATCACCGTGTTCCTTTTCCTGACCGCTCCAGTGAGCGCCAACATTCTGGCAAAGGCGGCGATGCATATCGGCGTATCCACAACCGACAACACACGTGGAAATACCTGGGACCAGTAACGGCAAATTTGTCATTGGAGTTGCACAAAATTCCCGTATAGTAGGCTCCCACAATTTTGAGGAGCGTATCCCATGCTGAAAGTTAACGAGTATTTCGACGGCAAGGCCAAATCCATCGCCTTCCAGACCTCCAGTCTTCCGGCTACCGTGGGGGTGATCAGCCCGGGCGAGTATGAGTTTGGTACCAGCAAGAAAGAAACCATGACGGTGATCAGTGGCGTATTGACCGTTCTCCTGCCTGGCATGGAAGAATGGATGACCTACGGTTCCGGCGAGTTTTTTGAAGTGGCGGGACAGGCCAGCTTCAAGGCCCGGACTGACATCGACACGGCCTACCTCTGCACTTACGAATAGTTTCTCGCGAATAACCTCTCGCGAACACCCCATCGAGAGCGCAGACCGGGACCAGCGGGCCATTTGAATCCCGCTGCACCGGATCTGCGCTTTTTTCTCGCCTAAAGGTTTCCGTAAGCCAGAAACTGTGTCAGATTTACCCCTCTTCTCGTTATAAATTAAACAATTGAGAGAGGCACCGAACCATGGCACAGACCCGCATCCTGAAGCCGGCAGACAACGCTCACCAATACCCACTGCTGATCAAACAACTGCTTCTTTCCGGCCCCCGGTACTCTCCCGAACAGGAAATCGTTTACGCCAACCGCAGCAAGTACACCTATACCGACCTGGTTGAACGTATCAACCGACTGGCCAACGCCCTCACCGACGCGGGTGTCAAACCGGGCGATACCGTTGCTGTGATGGACTGGGATACGCCCCGGTACCTGGAATGCTTCTTTGCCATCCCGATGATTGGCGCCGTGCTGCATACGGTGAACGTACGCCTGTCGCCCGAGCAGATCGTCTACACCATGAACCATGCAGAAGACGACCTGGTGATGGTCCACGATGACTTCCTGCCCATCCTGGAAGGTGTGAAGGACGAGATCAAAACAGTCAAACACTACATCCAACTGAGTGACGAGGCACAAGCGAAAACCACATCACTGCCATCACTCGGCGAATACGAACAACTGCTTGCCAAGGCCGGTACAACGTTCGACTTCCCGGACTTCGACGAAAACAGCGTTGCCACCACCTTCTACACCACCGGCACCACCGGGAATCCAAAGGGTGTTTTCTTCAGTCACCGCCAGCTCGTTCTCCATACGCTGGCCATGACCGGCTCTTTGTCTGCGTATGATGAGATGCCGCTACTGAGGTCCTCGTCCGTTTACATGCCCGTGACCCCCATGTTCCACGTACACGCCTGGGGCGTGCCCTACGCGGCCACCATGTTGGGCATAAAACAGGTCTACCCCGGACGCTATGAACCGGAACTGCTGGTCGACCTCCTCAAGGAGCACAAGGTGACCTTCTCCCACTGTGTGCCGACGGTCATGCAGATGATGATGGCAACCGAATCCATCAAGACGGCCGACCTCAGCAACTGGCACGTACTGATCGGTGGCAGCGCCCTTACGCGCGGCCTATGTGACGCCGGGGCGAAGCTGGGCGTATCCATGTACACGGGGTACGGCATGTCGGAAACCTGCCCGCTTCTCAGCACCACTCACCTGACAGCAGAGGATCTGGAACTGCCCCTGGAGCAGCAGACCTCCAAGCGCATCAAGACCGGTATTGCCGTGCCCATGGTGGAACTGGAAATCGTGAATCCGGAGGGCGAACCGGTCCCCCACGACGGCGAGGCCAAGGGCGAAGTGGTTGCCCGGGCACCGTGGCTGACCCAGAGTTACTTCAAGGAGCCGGAGAAAGGCGAGGAGCTCTGGCAAGGTGGCTGGCTGCACACGGGGGATGTGGCAAGCCTGGAAACAGACAACACACTGTTGATCAAGGACCGCATCAAAGATGTCATCAAAACCGGCGGTGAATGGCTGTCCTCCCTGGATCTGGAAAACCTGATCAGTCAGCATCCAGCCGTCGCCGGTGCAGCGGTGGTGGGTGTGCCCGACGAGAAATGGGGCGAACGGCCCCACGCACTGGTTACCCTGAAGCCGGGAGAGGAAGCGTCATTGGACGATATCCAGAACCACCTGAAGCAGTTCGTGGATTCCGGTGAGATCAATAAGTGGGCCATTCCGAACCAGATTGATTTCGTCGACGACATACCGAAAACCAGCGTTGGCAAGATCAACAAGAAACTGATTCGGGATCAGTTGCAGGAACACTAAAGCCCGGTAAACGCAAAATCCACATCGGGGGTGCGACCAGCCACAATGTCCGCCAAAGCGGCCCCGGAACCACAGGAATGTGTCCACCCCAACGTGCCGTGGCCGGTGTTCAGGTAGAGGTTGCCGAAGTGGCTCTTTCCGATGTAGGGCACATTGGAGGGGGTCGCCGGGCGCAATCCGGCCCAGAACTCGGCCCTTTCCCAGTGCCCCGCATCGGGCATCAACTCTGCGGTGCGCCGGACGATCGTTCGGCAGCGGGTCAGGTTCAGTGCCCGGTTGTAGCCGCTCAGTTCCGCGGTGCCTGCGACCCGTATGCGGTCGCCCAGTCTTGAGTACACCAGCTTGTATTCATCGTCGGTAAGGCTGACGTTGAAGGCAGCGGCCTCACTCTTCACCGGCACCGTAATGGAGTAGCCTTTCGCTGGGTAAATGTTCAGAGTCAGGCCCAGTTTTCGAGCCAGGATAGCGCTGAAGCTACCCAGGCACAGCACGTAGTTGTCGGCACGAAGGATCTGGTGGCGACCTTCACGTATAACATTGACTCCGAGAACACGATCCTGGGTGTTTTCGAACCCCAGGATCTCGCTGTTGTAGAGGAACTCCACACCGGCTTCCTCAGCCTTTTTCGCCAGGGACTGAGTGAATCGACGGGCATCACCGGATTCATCTTCCGCGGTGTACGTGGCGCCGGCAATCCGTTCTTTAACTGGAGCCAGGGCGGGTTCCAGTTCGACGGCCTTGTTGGTGTCAATCACCTGTCGATCACACCCCAGTTCTCGCATCATGCGGGCTGGCCTCAGGGCCGATTCGAACTCCTCAGGATTGGTGTAGAAATGCAGGATGCCTCTCTCGAGGTGGTCGTATTCAATGCCGATATCCTGGCGCAACGCTTGTAAATGAGCGCGGCTGTAGATCCCCAGATTCACGATCTGCCGAAGGTTGTAAGCCGCCCGGGAAGCCGTGCACTGCTTCAGGAAAGCCATCGCCCAGCGCCACTGGACCGGGTCCAGGCGGGGACGAAAAAGCAGCGGTGCATCGGACCGGACCAGCCATTTAAGTAGCTTCAAGGGGGCAGAAGGATTGGCCCAGGGCTCGGCGTGGGATACCGATATCTGGCCGCCGTTGGCATAACTGGTTTCGGTGCCTGCCTGATTTTGCCGGTCCACTACCGTCACGTCATATCCCTGCTGCCTCAGGAACCATGCGCTTGTAACACCAACAACACCTGCACCCAGCACCAGTACGTGCATCCATTTTCTCCGGTTGAACAAGTTCAGAACGCTACATAGTATACATGTGGGTATACAATGTCAGCCACCGGACCGTTTCACCGTCCAACCTTTTTCCTTCAAAAGGGGCACCAGCAGGTCTCGCTGATCACCCTGGATCTCCACGGTGCCTTCTTTCACCGTGCCGCCGGTTCCGCATCGGGCTTTCAACACCTTCGCGAACGCTTTCAGTTCCTTGTCGTCCATCGGAATACCGGTAATCAAGGTAACGCCCTTTCCTTTGCGCCCCTTGGTTTCCCGACTGACGCGCACAACGCCATCACCGGAGGGGCGAGCCGGTGCCCCGCAAACACATTCATCAACGGGGTGGCGACAGTCCGGGCACATACGCCCCTGTTCCGTGGAGAACACCAGTCCCCCAGAACGATTCTTCATAACGTCCTCATGTTGTTTAAGAGCCCTGTTGAGACACTCACGCCCCGGGAGGGTATTTTTCGAACATGTCCGCGACAATCTCGTCGATCAGCTCCCGCCGCGACTCGGTTGCCTGGTTCTCATTCAGATAGCGCCGGCTTGCTGCGCGCCAGACGACACGATCAGTCTCCGTGTCTACCAGCTCCACCACCAGCTTGCCTTCCTGGATTTCACGCACTGGTGGAGCCGACGACAGCCCCCAGCCAAAGTTACCACTGCCGAAACCGAAGCCGAGCCCAACACCGCTGCGCTCGAGACGCTCCTCCTCAACCACCTGCCAGGTGACAAGCAGATCCGCCTCGCTTTCGCCCACTTTACGCATGGCCTTTCGGTTCAGCTCTCGCTCAACCGCACTCTCTATCCGACCACCATCAAGCGAGGTGAAAGACTGGTCCTCGCCCTTCGGTGCAAATGCCCAGGAACTGTAGTTACCGAAGACCGCGTTGGAATCGTAGTCGGTGACTACGTTGCTGGCGCAGCCCGTCAGGGCCATCAAAAACAGGGACACAACGATAGCTTTCATAATCTTGGTTGCCTCTTTCCATACTTCATTTATTAAAGTATACGCACAGTCGACACGAAGCGTTTCGCAAATGGTTCCTTAGCTGTCAAAACGGTAACCCATACCCCGGCTCTCGCAAAACGCCGTAAATTCCTGATTCCGCTCATCCACCAGGCTCACGTCAGCCGTTACACCGGCGCTGTACCCAACGTTGCCAATCTCGGCACCGTTTTGGTCACACCAATGCCTGAGTGGCTGCTCATCTGCGAAGGTCATCGTCACCGTTACTTGTGACATGGGTTGCTGAATCACCCTTTCAACCCCCGAAAGGACAGCTTCGGTTGCTCCTGCGTAGGCCCTGACGAGGCCGCCAGCCCCGAGTTTAATACCTCCAAAATACCGTATCACCATCACCAGCACGTCTCCCAGGTCCTTGTGCTGAATGACACTGAGAATGGGCTTACCGGCCGTTCCTGATGGTTCGCCATCGTCGTTCATGGCGGCTTCAGCGGCCGCGCCGGGCCGGCCTATCTGATAAGCCCAGCAGATATGACGAGCATCCGGGTGGTCGTTCCGGGCCTGTTCAAGCCAGGCCTTGACCTCATCCCGGGACGACACCGGCGCAACCCGGGCAATAAACCGACTCTTTTTGATCTCAGTCTCCCGCTCAAGAAAGCCAGCGGGTATCGGGTAATCCTTGGACATAAAACCAGTTCCTGACACACAGCCATCATGAGGCCAACATCAAGCCTTTCTATCCTCTTCACCCAGAGGTAAAGAGCGGAAATCTCAACACCACCATCAAACCGCCCGGCTCGCCATTGAGCGCTTCTATCCGGCCGTCATGGATGGCAACAATGTCCCTCGCAATAGCCAGACCAAGCCCCCACCCCTTGCCCCCGCGGGACTTGTCAGCCCTGTAGAAGGGCTCAAAGAGATGGGGCAGAACGTCTTCAGGCACACCTGGGCCTTCATCCCGTATTTCCACCAACAAGTGCCGTTGATCACAGCGCAGCGCGACATGCACATTCTTTCCCGGCGGCGTATGATCCAGGGCATTCTGAAGGACATTGTCCAGCGCACGCTGGATGAGCCCGCGATCCCCTAACAACGACGTGTTGCGGCAGCCCTCATCCACCAAAAGCTGGCAATCCACTCCCCGGTGCTCGGCGTAGTCCGCCGCATCCCTCAGAACGTCATTGATCACCACGACTGGCTGCACGGCTTCCCGCTCGATATCGCCTCCTTGCTCCGAGACCCGGTAGAGCGTCAGGATCTGGGAGGTCATCGCTTCCAGACGTTCGTTCTGCCGCAGGATCGAGGCCAGCAGATCCGCATCCACGCTACCGTCACTGGCCAGCTCAATGGCAATCCGTTGCC
Organism: Marinobacter sp. Hex_13; assembly: GCF_001566815.1. Lineage (NCBI taxonomy): Bacteria > Pseudomonadati > Pseudomonadota > Gammaproteobacteria > Pseudomonadales > Marinobacteraceae > Marinobacter > Marinobacter sp. Hex_13. The sequence goes on along the minus strand of NZ_LSMM01000002.1, from coordinate 163,634 downwards.
GCGTCAGGGGGGTTCGGAGGTCGTGAGATATATCACGCAACAGGTGTGTCTGGCGATCGAGCAAACTGCACAGTTGCTGGGTCATGGCATTGAAGGCTGTCGCCAAAGCACCCACCTCGTCCCGTCGACTCGCGATGCGATCACTGACCCGAAGCGCATTGTCCCCTCCAGCAATGGCACGAGCGGTGGATTCCATATGTTTAAGGGGGCGGGAAACCAGACGCGCAATCCACCAACAGGCAAGCGTGATGATAACGAACGCCAGCCCCAGTTCCAGGAGACGGAACAACTTGGGATCAAGCCAGCCCTCGCCATCCAGGCGGGGCCAGGCCACCAGGCGATGGTCCGCACCGACCTCAATAACTGCCGGTTTCTGCCGGTGCCACCCCCCAGACTTCATCCGCTCGCGGATGGATGAAGGCAGGTCTCCGTCGTTGCGATCTGCGTCTATCAGCGACAGGTGAAGGTCCAGGCTCCGCCCCTGCTCCTTAAGGAAGCGCCAAGCCGCTCCGCGGCCCTCGTTTTCCCTGACCACCAGAGCCTCCAGCGCCAGCTCCCGCAGACCGACCTGTCGTTCGATGGCCATTCGCTCCCGTTCCATCAGGGCACGGGTTGCCACATTACTCATCAGCACTGTGACCGCCATAGCCAGCCAGATCGACAGGAATATCCGCCAGAATAGAGGAAACCTGAGCCGCCGGGTCATACCGGCACCCGATAGCTATAGCCCAGCCCGCGTACGGTTTCGATTCGGGGCGGGTCGTCGTTGCCCAATTTTTTCCGGAGGTTGCTGATGTGCATATCCAGGGTACGATCATAGGCTTCCAGCCGACGGCCCAGAGCCCACTGCATAAGATCCGTCTTGCGTACCACACTGCCTGCGTGGGCCAGCAGTACCTGCAACACTTCGTATTCCGTAGCGGTCAGATCCAGTGCCACGTTGTTGTGGTAGATTCGACGATGAACCGGCTCGACCCGCAAGTCGCCGTATGCCCTTGATTCATCCGTTCCCACTTCCTGATCCCAGGCAACACGGCGAAGCAGCGCCTGTAGCCGAGCGATCAGTTCCCGGGGGTTGCAGGGTTTGGGTATGTAATCATCCGCGCCAACCTCAAAACCCACGATTCGATCCGTCTCATCGCCACGGGCCGTCAGCAGTACAACGGGAAGATGGGTTTTTGCCCTTAACTGACGCAGCACTTCCAGGCCGCTGATATCCGGCAACATGATATCGAGCACCACCAGGTCGCAGTGTTGCCCCAGCGCCAGTGACAATCCATCCTGACCGTTTGCGGCTTCTCTTACGGTGAAGCCCTGATTGGTCAGATAGCGGGACAGCAGTTCCCGCAACTCCTCGTCGTCTTCAACCAACAGCACCCGGTTCTGCATGGCAATCCTCCGTTGTGACTGAATGCAGTCTAACACGCTCCCACAAGCCCACTGATTTGCATCATTTTCCTTTGCATAACCTTTACAGTTCGCTGACGCCGCCTGACACCGTCCTCCGCTAGCATAGTCCCTGTGAGTTCAGACCGGGCCTGCTGGAGCAGGCTTATTTACAACACAGGAGAACACCCAATGAAACACATCACTTCCGGACGCATTGCCAGCGCGTTGATCGCAGCAACTCTTTTGACCAGCCCAATGGCGATGGCCTCGGACCACGGCGAACACCACCGCGGCAAACACGACAAAGCCGAGATGTGCGAGAACATGCGCGAGGGCAAAGGCTGGTTCAATGACGAAAAGCGCCAGGCAAAATGGGCAGAGCACCGCAACGACATGGCGGATCGCCTGAAACTGACCGACGAGCAACGCGAGATCTGGGACGAGATCCACGAGGAAAGGCGAGAGAAACACAGCGCCAAGATGGAAAAACGGCAAAAGAAAATGGAAAAGCGCTGCAAAGACATGGAAAACCGCACTTCCGAGCAGTGATCACAGGCCGGGTTCTGACGTATGGTACTGGGTAAACCACGGAGAAGCCCCGACCATGCCAGAACCCGGTACCGCAGAACTGACAATCCGCCCCGTCCAGTCGATTGATGACATCCATCCGCAAGACTGGAACGGGTTTGTCGGCCGTTATAACCCCTTTCTTCAACACGAGTTTCTGCTTGCACTGGAAGAGTCTGGCTGCACAAACACCGCGACAGGCTGGCAACCGGCCCATCTGGCGTTCTACCTGGACAACCGGCTTGCCGGAGTGGCTCCGGCCTACCTGAAAGCTCACTCCATGGGAGAATACGTCTTCGACTGGGCCTGGGCCGATGCCTATCAGCGCTATGGCATGGATTACTATCCCAAGCTGCTGATTGCCATCCCGTTCACACCCTGCCAGGGGCCACGGCTGTTGTTTTCGGAAACCCTTCGCCAGTGGATGACGCCCGCACGAATCCACGATGCGCTGGATGCCATCACCACACGCCTGGGGGCCCACTCCTGGCACCTGCTATTCCCGGATCGCCAGGACCAGGCACTGCTGGACAGGAACGATCAACTGCACAGGATCGGCTGCCAGTTCCACTGGCACAACCACGAGTACAACACCTTTGAGGATTTCCTCGCCCGGCTGACGTCGCGCAAGCGCAAATCAATCCGCAAGGAAAGAAGACAGGTTGCGGATCAGGGCATTTCATTCCGACATTTTTCGGGAGACGATATCCCGGATAACGTGCTCGCGGCCTTCCATGTATTTTACCAGGCCACCTACCTGAAACGGGGCCAGCGGCCATACCTGAACAAGGCCTTTTTCCGCCTGCTTAAAGACCGCCAAGCGGAGCATCTTCACCTTGTCATGGCGGTAAAAGAGGGTGAGATGATCGCCGGTGCGCTATTCCTGACGGGCGAGGATACGCTCTACGGGCGCTACTGGGGTTGCCTGGAGGAATTCGACCACCTGCATTTTGAAACCTGCTACTATCAAGGCATTGAACTGGCCATACAGCTGGGGTTGGCACGCTTCGATGCTGGTGCGCAGGGGGAGCACAAACTGGTTCGGGGGTTTGAGCCGGTGATCACCCATTCCTGGCATGGCGTTATGCACCCCGGTTTTCGCGACGCCATCGAAAGGTTTACCAGCGAAGAAGCGGAGCATGTCATGGCCTATACTGAAGATGCCCTGCAGGCGCTGCCATTCAGACAGACCGAGCAGAACCAGTAGCGAGCCAGGGGTCGTGCAGACACTTACCGGAGCGGGCAGCCATGGACATGGACTACCTTTTCGACTTTCTCGCGACAACACAGCTGACGTTCTTCATCGCAATTGCCGCACTCGTTGTGGCAATTGTCGCCCTGTTTTCGGCCTCCGCCGCCAGGCGGGCCGCGGCTGAACAGAGTGACACCGTGAAGCAGCGCGTCGAAAGCCTGTGGCACGACATGGACGAAATACGCGTGTCCCAGTTCAATGGCCCCGACTCCACGGAAGCCGGAAGAAACCCGATTGCCAGTGAGCAGTTCTCTGCTGAAAAGGCCGCTTACGAGGCCATCTGGCCTCTGGTCTGGCTATTGCACGACAAGCTGGGCATGTTCCTGCGTTCTGTGGAGTCTGATGAACCGGCCGGCGAATTACGCCTGGAAGCCCGCAAGGCGGCACTGGACGCACGCAGTACCCTCAATCGCGTACGCCCCTTTTGCCATGACGACGTCGATGGGCTCATTACGCAACTAATTGACAACCATATAAAAGCCCATCTGGCCGCCTGCCACTTCATGGATCTGCGCAAGGATTCCCTGTCGTCGAACACCAGCCATGAACGAGAGGTGCAGAAAGAAAAGTTTCACACGCTTTACGAGGGCCAATCCCGCGAGCTGCTGAACCAGTTGGTTGGCGCCATCAGACGGCGCATGCTTCGGTAATCCCGGGCCACGCGGAATCTCGCACCTCTGCCTTTCAGTCAGCCCCGAACCTTTGCCAGCGTGTCCCGCTGCAATGCCCTGAGAAAGTCGCTGATCACAACCGGATTTTCATATGCAGGCTCCAGCGAGCGAAACTGGCTCGGCAGGGCATCCAACGCCCGCTTCGCATCGTCCACCTGACTATCCAGTGTCGGAATGGCGCCTTCGATGATCAGGCCTCGCTTCATGACCGGCTTCAACAGCGGCTCGCCATCAAACACTTCGTCCCGGCCGGCAACGACGTCCTGCGCGAGGCGGCCGTTCGGATCAAGGCGACGGTAGACCTGCTTGCGGCCCGGGAACGACTGCTTGCCAGGGGAGTTTTTCATTCTTGGCAGGTCCGCGTACTCCGTAAGCTTGAAGGCAAGCTCCAATGCCGGCTCGTCGTTCGAGGCCCCGATGGCAGTGCCAACACCGAAGCCGTCGATGGGGGCGTTGTCGGAGACAAGTGTCGCGATTTTGTATTCATCCAGACCGCCGCTCGCCATGATTTTTACATCGCCAAGGCCCGCCTCATCCAGCATACGCCGGCATTCAGCAGCGTCCGAGGCAAGGTCGCCGGAATCCAGGCGGATACCACCAATGCGCACCTCCGGTTCTTCTTGCAGCCAATCGATGATCCTCGCCACCGCCGAGCGGGTGTCATAGGTATCAACCAGCAGTGTTGTGCCCGGGTAGAGCCGGGCATAGGTTCTGAACGCCTCCATCTCACCTGTACAGGCTTGAACGAAGCTGTGTGCCATGGTGCCGTATACCGGCATGTTGAAATCCAGGCCTGCCAGGACATTGCTGGTTCCGGCCAGGCCGGCGAATCGGTACGCGCGCACACCTCGGTGTGCCGCGTCCATACCATGGGTGCGGCGCATCCCGAAGTCGACGACCGGCCGGCCTTGCGCCGCGAATATCAGGCGGACCGCCTTGGAGGCCAGCACAGACTCCAGATGCACGTAGTTCATCACCAGGCTTTCCAGCAACTGAACCTCGGCAACAGGCCCCTCCACTTCCAGCAAGGGTTCCTGAGGGAATACCGGCGTTCCTTCCGCAATCGCATGTACAGAACCACTGAAGCGGAATTCCCGCAGCCAGTCCAGAAACCGGGGTTGGAACCTGCCCAGGGATTCCAGGCGCTTTATGTGTTCGTCGGTAAAGGCGAGAGATTCAATAATATGGGCCACGTGCTGCTGGCCACAGGCAAGAACGAAATTACGGTTCTCAGGAAGTGTGCGAAAGAAGAGACTGAAAACCCCGTTCTCGTTCATGCCTTCGGACCAGTACGCCTGGGCCATAGCCAGCTCATACAGATCCACCAGCAGAGGCAGGTCAGTCTCTTTTACAACCGGGGGGTGTTTCAGCACAGTTCCGCGCCCTCCTCTTCCAGTTGTTTGAAAACCGCTGGGGCGTTATCAGCCTGAACGGCCCGTGTTCCATCGGTAATGAGCTCAACCTCGAAGCCGAGCTTCAACGCATCCCTCACTGTCGCCTGGACACACACGTCCAGTGCAAGCCCGGCTACAAACAGCCGATGAATGCCGTGGCGGCGCAGGTAGCTGTCCAGCTGGGTAGCGTCGAACGCGGAATAGGCATCGGTATCGAATGCGGTGCCCTTGCTCAACCGGATGGCCGAGTCAGGCAGTGCCATGTTTCGATGAAACTCGGCCCCGGGGGTGTCCTGAACGCAATGGACGGGCCAGGGCCCACCGCGATCACTGAAACTTATGTGATCCACCGGATGCCAATCCCGGCTGGCAAGAATCGGCCATCCAGACGACTGGGCCTTGTCGATCCATCCGTTGATCGCCGGAAAAATGTCATCACTGCCAGGCACCGCCAGGCTGCCGCCTTCGCAGAAATCATTTTGAACATCAACCAGTAACAGAGCATTTGGTCCAGTGCCCATAAGAATACCTCCCATGGTTTTACCAAAAATTTGCTCAGATCACCGGATGTCAGCTTCCCTCAATCTTGAAGCCTATCTTGAGCACGACCTGATAGTGTCCGACTTTTCCGTCGACCACATGGCCGCGCGTCTCCTGCACCTCGAACCATTCGATGTTGCGAAGATTCTTGCTGCATTCGGCAATCGCATTCTCAATGGCATCCTCGATACTTTTCTTCGAAGAGCCAACCACTTCCACCTTCTTGTAAACATGATGGTCGGACATGACGCCTCCTGTTCCAAGGCTGTAAGTGTCAGGCAAGTGCTTCGAATGCCTGTATTTTCAGCGTATACCAGTAAACCGTGACCATCAAATGGCCAAGAGCACGGGCGACGGGAACTTTACGGCATGAATGAACTCTGAGTTTCTTTCGTCGTACCATCGCAAAACATGGGTCATTCAACGTTTCCGGATTCAGATGAAAACCTTCAAACGCTGTTTTATCGGTTTCACCCTGACACTGTCACTTCTGCTCGCCGGCCCGCTGTTCCTGGCCGCCTGCGCCGGCCTCCAGGACTCAGGGAGCTGGCGAACGGCAGACCGCTCCAGCGCGGGCATTGCCCCACGCCCGGAGCAGGAGCAGGCGGCTGTGGTTCAGGTCTACGGGGCCCGTGCCTATAACTGGCGGGGGTATTTTTCATTGCATACCTGGATCAGCACCAAAGAGGCGGGCGCCGATGGCTATTATGTTCATGAAGTCACGGGCTGGCGTCACTACGTGGTCCAGTCCCGGCCAGACGACCCGGATCGTGCCTGGTATGGCGCGCCGCCGACGTTGATTGCGGATATCCGCGGTGAGCAGGCCGAGCGGATTATTGATCAGCTGAATGAGGTGATTGACCGCTACCCATACCCAACGGAATACACCGCCTGGCCCGGCCCCAACAGCAACACCTTCGTCGCCTGGGTGATCCGTCAGATTCCGGAAATGGATGTGGCCCTGCCCAACCACGCGATTGGCAAGGATTATCTGGGAAATGGCGTTGTGTCCGAGGTACCTGGCGGCAGCGGTTATCAACTATCGCTCGGTGGTTATTTTGGTATTCTGGCCGGTGTTCGGGAAGGACTGGAATTGAACATTCTGGGGCTCTCGATGGGCATCAACCCGTTGGCGCTTGGCATCAAACTCCCCGGAGTCGGCGAATTGGCGTTCCGCAGCACCAATCCGATGCATGAACCGTCTGGCTCGAACTCTGAGCCTGAGACCGACGCTGTGCCTCAAACTGGTGCCGCTGAGTCGGCCGAGGCAGGGCAGGTCTCCCAAAAAACGCTGTGAATACGTCCTTGTACGCTTGGGCTCCACCATCCATGGCTCCGCACATTTTTGGGAGACCGCTCCTGCCCCGTCCTGATTGGCAAATCGTCTTACAGTGCTGTGATTCCTAGGTAACGGACCAACCCCGCACTGGCAATACCGGCTGCGATAGCGGGTAAGGGCTTCTTCGTTGCCAGCATAATAACAGCGGTGACAACCAGTGCTGCCAATGAGCCGGCATCGCCGCTTACCGCCATGGGGACGATGATCGCGATCAGCACCGAACTGGCCATGGTGTTGATGAAGCTTTCGATGCGCGGGTTGATCGTTACGAACGACATCAGGAACACACCGCCGAAGCGAGTCGCCAGGGTGACAAGCGTCATGATGACGATCAGGGCCAGAGTGCCAGCAACCGTGGTTTCAACCGTCATGATGAACGTCCCTCTTCAACAGATTCCGGTGCTTCAGTCTTCTTTTCCATCCAGAAAAAACCAATAGCGCCACCTGCCAACGCACCGACAACCACGTGGGTATTGGGCGGTAGCCATTTCCAGGCGGCCAGCGATGAGGTTGCCGCGACGGTCCAGGCCACAAGGGTTCGGGGGGATTTTTTGCCGCCGAGTGCCATGGCCAGCAGGAAGCAACCCAGCACCATATCCAGGCCCAGAGACTTGGGATTCTGCAGCAGGCCACCGAAGTAAACCCCCAGCCAGGTTCCGATAATCCACGCCACCCACAGAACAAGACCACCGCCGAGGATAACCTCCAGGTTCCGTTTACCACTCTGGTATTCCTGCGCGGACACGGCCCAGTTGGCGTCGGTCAGGAGCAGCAGTAAGCCATAGCGCCGACCCGGGGACACATCCCTGAGCATGGGGTACAGGGAGGCCCCCATCAGCAGATGGCGGGAATTAATGGCGAACACGACGGCCATCAAAGGAATCAGCGACACCTCGCTACCCCACATATCGACAGCGGCAAACTGGGAAGCGCCCGCAAATACCGTGGTGCTCATGAGTATCGCTTGCAGTGGCTCCAATCCTTTCTGGATGGCCGCCAATCCGAAGGCAGCACCAAAGGCCACCACAAATAACGAGATGGGAAGAAGCCGGAAAAACTCCGCGCGGACTTTTTCGGGTTGAAGCTGGTAGGAATATGTATGAACGTTCATCTAAGCAAGCTAATGAAACCAGCTTCAGATGCGTATAGGTAGATGCCGAAGAGTCAGAGCTGGCCGAGGGTGTAGGCCAGGGTGTCACTGATACCCGCGTTAAGCTTCAGGTCCACCAGTGAATCGGCACGGGTACGCCCCAGGTTCAGTGTCGCCATGGGTTTACCCCATTCCTTGGCATAGCGACAAAATCGAAATCCGGAATAGACCATCAGCGAAGAGCCGATCACCAACAGGCCATCACACGTCTTGAGCGTGTCCAGTGTGGACGTCACCCGGTCTTTGGGCACGTAGTCGCCGAAAAACACCACATCCGGTTTCAGAATGCCGTCGCAACAGGGACAGTCCGCGATGCGAAACTCAGAAAAGTCCACTTCCAGATCGGCATCACCATCCGGCGCGGCACCGGCGGAATAGTGCCCAAAAGTCGGGTTCATGTCCGCGCAACGCTCGTGGACCTCGTCCCGCTTGCAGCGATATCCGCAATCCATGCAGACAACCTCGTCTGCCCTGCCGTGCAAATCGGTTACCGAACGGCTACCCGCCTGCTGATGCAGGCGATCCACATTCTGGGTGACAAGCAGGCGGCTGTAGCGGCGAAGCTCCAACTCGGCAACACGATGATGCGCGATGTTGGGCCTGGCGTTGCGAATGATTGGCCAACCAATGAGGCTTCGTCCCCAATAACGCTGACGAACCATCGTGCTCGTCATAAAGTCCTGATGCTGGACCGGTTGTTTGCGCTTCCACGCGCCATCGCCATCCCGATAGTCAGGAATGCCGGAATCGGTACTGACGCCGGCTCCCGTCAATATCATCAGGCCAGGATGCCGGTGGATGAATTCCGCCAGCATGGCCCCCGCCTGCTCGGGAGAATGCAGCTCCAGTGGCTGGTCAGCGGCCGGCATTGTTACGCCTTTAACAGGTTTTTGAATGACAGGCATCACACTCACACTCGTTGGGAACTCCTCTACTTTAGGGAGCAAATCCACCGCTGCCAATGGTAACAACCGGAAAAGATTCTGATGAGGGCACAATATTCTATTTGCATTGTGCAAAATTTAATTTTGTGCAACCATTAAAGGCGAAATGAAGTCATCAACACACGATGCGTTGTAATGCGCACGAAGGAGAGTCGAAAACATGTCTATTGAACAGGTTGTTTATCGCGCGTCAGCAGAAGCTACCGGCGGCCGTGACGGCCGTGCCATCTCCTCAGACGGCGTCCTCGATGTTGAGCTGACAACACCGAAAGAAATGGGTGGTGCCGGCGGCAAAGGCTCCAACCCGGAGCAGTTGTTCGCGGCTGGTTATTCTGCGTGCTTCATCGGTGCCATGAAATTCGTCGCTGGCCGGGACAAGCTTCCCATGCCAGAAGATGCGTCTATTGAGGGTGTAGTCGGCATTGGCCAGATTCCCGGAGGCTTCGGGATCGAGGTGGAACTGAAAATCTCTCTGCCGGGCATGGACGATCAACAGGCCAAGCAGCTGATCGATGCAGCTCACCAGGTGTGCCCCTACTCCAACGCCACCCGTGGCAACATCGATGTGACATTGACCCGGGTGGATTGATATCGACCTGGTCGATCACCGAAATCTGACAGCGGGCTACCTGCCCGCTGTCAGGAACCGGCTAGACCAGCTTTGCGGTTTCCACCGAGAGCATGGGAATTACCGACAGCGCAAGCAGCGCGCCCATGCTCCAGTTGAACATCCTTCGATATAACGGCTTGCGCAACAATTTCCGCAATCCTGCCCCCCCAAGCATCCAGCTACCGACACAGGGCACGCTGACCAGCAAAAAGGTCAGCCCGATCCAGAACGACTGCTGCAGCACCTCGCCACTACTGACCGTGGTGAAAGTCGCCAAAGCGCCAACCGCCATGACCCAGGCTTTGGGATTCACCCACTGGAAGGCCGCCGCCTGAAGGAACGACAACGGCTTGCTGGTTTTCTCACCGTCGATCTCTGTGGCTGTGGTCGCGATTCGCCAGGCGAGATACAGCAAATAGGTTATACCAAGAACCTTGATCACCAGGTGTAACTGCGGAAATGCTTCAAACACTTTCCCCAGGCCCAGGCTGATCGCTACCACCATGGCGGGAAAACCAAAGCAGATACCCAGGTAGTGAGGTAGCGTTCGCCACACCCCGAAATTGACGCCCGATGTCATGATCATGATGTTGTTCGGGCCTGGCGTTACCGTCGACACCAGCGCGAAGAGCAATACGCTTAATACGATTTCCATGTTCCCTGCCGAGTTCCCTGTTACCGATTCGTTACTCGTCAATCCTACAAAGTGGGCCGCCAGTGAAACAGATTCAGAAGTGTGGTTTTTTGACCATAACAGTTGAGCGATTCATTACCCGTCAGAGCTCTTATCCGGGGGACAAAGTCCGGATAAGCAGGTTGCGCATGTGGTCTGCACCCAATCGATTCATTAGCTCAACGTTCTGCTCCGGTATCGATTCTGTTCCGGGATAGCCGGCGATGGCACGCTCAAGGCTGCGTTCCCTCAGCAGGTGCAGCATCGGGTAAGGAGAGCGATTGGTGTAATTTTCGGCGTCAGCCGCACTGGTGCCGCCAAACTGATAGTCGGGATGAAAACTGGCAATCTGATACTCCCCGTCCAGCTCGAGATGCACAAGAAGGCCGTCGGCTGCGTCGAGAAAATCGTTGTAGTCCATAAAGTCCGTCAGCACGTCGGGATGCACAAGCAGCGTTGTCTCAACCTCCGGATGTTGGTCCAGATGCATCATTTCTTCCTGCAGTGCAGTTAACAGCCCCTCCTCCGAGTTGGCATCCGTCGCCACAAATCGAATGCGCTCATTCACCAACTCCCGACGGGCAAACGGGCACAAGTTGAGACCAATGACCACCTCTGACACCCACCGCCGCGTGGCGGCCAGAACGGTATTACACTCCAAGTTGAAACTCCCATACGTTAAAAGCGGGGAAAGGATGGCGAAAATGCTGCCCGAGCGCCGAACAAGACTGAAAAGGACCTGAAAGGACCGACACAGCCAGCGCAAGTCATGATACGTTAAGCAAGCTTACAATAATTCCGTGACCGATGGCTGCCGGAGAACACGATGAACGCGCTGCGAACACCTGACAAACGATTTGAACGCCTGTTGGATTATCCCTTCGCCCCTCACTACGTGGAGGTCGAAGGACTGCGCATGCATTACGTCGATGAAGGCCCCTCGGACGCCAGCCCGGTGCTGATGATGCACGGCGAACCTTCCTGGTCGTACCTCTACCGCCACATGATTCCCATCTGTGCAGCGGCAGGGCACCGGGTGATCGCGCCAGACCTGATCGGTTTTGGCAAATCCGACAAACCCACGGATATCAACGCGTACAGTTACCAGAGCCATATGGACTGGATGCAGGCGTTTCTGGAACAGACTGACCTGCAGAACATCACCCTCGTATGCCAGGACTGGGGATCTCTTCTCGGCCTGAGACTGGCGGCGGAAAATCCGGAGCGGTTCCGAGCCATCGTTGTGGGTAATGGCATGCTGCCTACCGGCGACCAGCCCGTGCCAAAAGCGTTCCAGTTGTGGAAGAACTTCGCGCTGTACAGTCCCTGGTTTCCCATTGCCCGCATTATCAATACCGGAAGCTTTCGCACCCTGGGGCCCGACGAGCGTCGTGCCTACGATGCGCCATTCCCCAACAAGAAGTACAAGGCCGGTGCTCGCGCTTTTCCGAAACTGGTGCCGGTGACACCGGACAACCCTGCCAGCGAAGCCAATCGCGAGGCCTGGAAGGTTCTGGAGCAGTGGAAGAAGCCGTTCCTGACCACTTTCAGCAACGGCGACCCGATCACCCGGGGCGGCGACCGTTATATGCAGGAGAGAATTCCCGGCGCAAAGGGCCAGCCCCACACCACTCTCACCGGCGGACACTTCCTGCAGGAAGACTCACCGGTTGAGTTTGCGGGGGCGATCAATACCCTGCTGGCTCGCCTGGACGAAAGCGATCAGACATAACCCTGGCTTCGCAGGTAGTCATCGTAACTGCCGCTGAAGTCGGTTATGCCGTCGGCCTTCAGTTCAATAATTCGGGTGGCAAGGGATGACACGAACTCCCGGTCATGGCTGACAAACACCAGCGTGCCCGGGTAATTTTCCAGCGCCAGGTTCAGGGCCTCGATGGATTCCATGTCCAGGTGGTTGGTGGGCTCGTCCATCAGCATGACGTTGGGCTTTTCCAGGATCAGCTTACCGAACAGCATACGGCCCTGCTCTCCGCCCGAAATGACCTTCACCGATTTACCGATATCATCCCCTGAGAACAACATGCGGCCGAGGGTTCCCCGAACCAGTTGTTCTCCGCCGGTGGTCCATTGCGACATCCACTCGGTCAGATCCATGTCCTCATCAAAGTCGGCGCCGTGATCCTGGGCGTAGTAGCCGACCTGGGCACTGTCGGTCCACTTAACATCGCCGCTGTCAGGCGTCATGGCGCCGGCCATACACTGCATCAGAGTGGTTTTGCCAATGCCGTTGGGCCCGATGATGGCCACTCGCTCACCCGCTTCGATCTGAAGGTTCATTTTGTCGAACAGGGGCTTGCCATCGAAGCCCTTGGTAAATTCCTTCAGCGTTACCGCCTGTCGATGCAGCTTCTTGGTTTGCTCAAACCGGATGAACGGGCTTACCCGACTGGACGGTTTGACCTCCTCCAACTGGATCTTGTCGATCTGACGGGCGCGGGAGGTTGCCTGCTTGGCTTTGGAAGCGTTGGCGGAAAAGCGACTGACAAACTGCTGCAACTCGGCAATCTGGGCTTTCTTCTTGGCGTTATCCGACAGCATGCGCTCGCGGGCCTGGGTGGCAGCGGTCATGTATTCGTCGTAATTGCCAGGGAACAGCCGAAGCTCGCCATAATCCAGATCCGCCATGTGTGTGCACACGCTGTTCAGGAAGTGGCGGTCGTGGGAAATAATGATCATGGTGCTGTTGCGAGCCACCAGGATGTTTTCCAGCCAGCGAATGGTATTGATGTCCAGATGGTTGGTGGGCTCGTCCAGAAGCAGGATATCAGGATCAGAGAACAACGCCTGGGCCAGCAGAACACGCAGTTTCCAGCCCGGCGCAACAGCGCTCATGGGGCCGTTGTGCTGTTCCAGGGGAATATCCAGGCCCAGCAGCAGTTCGCCAGCGCGGGCATCGGCGGTATAGCCGTCCATCTCGGCGAATTGCACTTCCAGGTCCGCCACGGCCATGCCGTCTTCCTCGCTCATTTCAGCGAGCGAGTAGATACGATCACGCTCGGCTTTTACACGCCAGAGCTCTTCGTGGCCCATAATGACCGTATCAATCACCGAGCAGTCCTCGTAGGCAAACTGGTCCTGGCGCAGCTTACCCAGCCGCTGATTCTGGTCCACCATGACCTGGCCGGCCGACGGTTCCAGGTCGCCGCCAAGGATTTTCATGAACGTGGACTTGCCGCAGCCATTGGCGCCGATCAGACCGTAGCGGTTGCCATTGCCGAATTTGACGGACACATTTTCGAAAAGGGGTTTGGCCCCGAACTGCATGGTAATGTTCGCGGTGGATATCAAGAATAGACCTGCTGAGAGTGAAGACCGGGCACGGGCCGGCGAAGGAAAAGCCGGCATTGTACAGGTTTGTGGCCAAAACCGTGAGACAGCAGAAACACGGATAAAAAGCGCTTGCCTCAACGGCCCAGTGCGGGCAGCATTTCACCCTCGGTGATCGCAACATGATCCTCATTCGAAAAAAGGAAACACACCATGACACAGGCAACCGCGCGTCACATCCTTGTAGACAGCGAAGCGAAATGTGAAGAACTGAAGAAAGCCATTGAAGGCGGCCAGGACTTCGCGGAAGTGGCGAAGCAACATTCATCCTGCCCCTCAGGCCGCAACGGCGGCGACTTGGGCGCTTTCGGCCCGGGCCAGATGGTTCCGGAATTCGACAAGGTGGTTTTCAGTGGTGAAGTGAACAAGGTGCTCGGCCCGGTGAAAACCCAGTTCGGCTACCACCTGCTGGAAGTGACCAGCCGGAGCTGATGGCTTTAAACCTGCCAGCGTACCGGCCCGCCCGCAATACCCAGATACTCCGGTATCTGGCTTTTGCGGGCATGATTCTGATTGCCCCTCTGTTTTTTGTCGGCGGCCCCGGTTGGTCCGACGGGCCGCTGTTCAAATCAGCCTGGAATCTCGGGCATATTCTGTTCTTTGCTCTGCTGACCCTCGCCATTCAGCCCTGGCGGATCTGGACGGGCTGGACTCTCTGGGGCATCAGCACACTTGCCGTACTCCTGCTTGGCACCGGTATCGAACTGCTACAACACGGAACCAGCCGCCAGATGGACTGGCAGGATATCCTACGCAACCAGGTGGGCGTATGGACCATCCTGGCCCTGCGGCCACGGGCCTCACTCACCCGGAAGTCACGGCCGGTGGTCTGGCCACTGAGGCTCATCGTGGCTGCGCTACTGGCCGCCGAAATCGGTGCCACGGCAAGGGTCGCCATTCAGCAGTACCACGTCAGCCAACTGCTGCCGGCACTCTACGACTTCCGCCAGCCAGATCCCTCACCATTCTGGGATGGCGTCATAGCGCCCGTAACCGACCATGCCATAGACGCCCACAAGCGCGCACTCAGGATATCCCTGTCCACAGCGCATTATTCCGGAGTTTCCCTACACAATTTACCCGAAGACTGGCGCGACTATGACCGCCTCGTCATCGACTTGTACAACCCTCAGGACCACCCATTGCCGATGATTTTGAGAATCAACGACATGGAGCATGACCTGGGCGACAACAACTACAATGACCGCTTCAACACTCGCCTTCCCCTGACTCCCGGCCCCAACCAATTCAAACTGGACCTCGACAGGATCAAGGCAGCCCCCGAAAGCCGATCAATGAATATGCAGACCATCAGACGGCTAATTCTGTTCACGGTTGCGTTGCCGGAACCCAAAACCCTCTATCTGCGTGACATTCGGCTGGAATGACGGATCATCATCCCTGGTCTACTATCAAAAGGAGAAGCGTCCGTAAGGTATCCCCTTGCCTATTTGTGCAGTATCTTTGCGTAGGCGATTGCATGAAAGCTTTAAAAGCGTATTTCGTTGCGCTGGTTGCGTTGTGGTCAACTCTGGCATTAGCGAATGATGGTGAGCGACCATTGAGCATTAGCGTTGGCGACTGGCCTCCTTTTTTCGTGGAAAGCGAGCCTGGTCAAGGCACAGTTGCACGGCTGGTCAGGGACATCTTCGCTGCGGAAGGTTACAAAGTGGAGTTTCACTTCCGGCCCTGGAAACGCGCCTATCGGGAAGCCGCAATTGGCCAGCACAACGCCACTGCAATCTGGATGCACACCGCCGACCGACAGAAAGATTTTATCTACAGTGAACCGGTGATGAACGAACGCTTCGTGCTGTTCTACCGCAAGGACACGCCCATTGAATGGAACCAGATGCAGGACCTTGCCAACCTTAAGCTTGGAGGAAGCATCGGGTACAGCTACGGCCCTGAGTTTGATCGTGCAATCGAGAACGGGATTCTGAACGTGGAATGGGTCGCCTCCACGGAACTTAATTTTCGCCGCCTGCTGTTTGGCCGGATTGATGCTTTCCCGGAAGAAATCAACGTCGGCTACTACATTCTTCGCCGGGAAACAGACCCACAGGAAGCCCGCCGGATTACCCACCACCCGGAGCCCATTCTGGAGAATCAAAGCTTCCTGCTGTTTCCAGCCAACGAACCGGGGACACAAGCCCTGCTAGAGGCATTCAACAAGCGCCTGCAGATATTCCGTGAAAATGGCCGCTATGACACCTACTTTGAAACCAGGCCCCAGGCATCACTGAACAAAGTGAGGTAACAGCCGGCTGAACTCAGTCGAGCCGCCAGGGATTGGCCGTCAGCGGTTCACCACCATGCTCGCCCACCAGTACCGTATCGCTGCAACCCATGCCCCATTGCCCCGGAATCCTGAGGCATATGGGCAGGTGGAACACCATTCCCGACTGGAACACCGTCGACTCTCCTCGGGCTATAAAACCGGAGCCCTCCACCCATGAAGGAGGAAACTGCGCCCCCACCGTGTAGCCAAACACCCCGGAGAAAAACACCTCACTGGCCAGTGGAGCCATAACCTGCTCCGCAGCCCTGGCGGCGGAATCGAAGGTTCGCCCTGGCACCATGGATGCCTTGAGGACATCCACCACGCGACGGCAGCCGTCAAAAACGGCCCGCATCCTTGCCGAGGGATGACCCGCCACCAGCGTACGCATCATCGGTGCCGTGTAACGTTGCCAGGCAGCACCAAACTCGAGGAACACCGTATCGCCGTCTTCGATCCTGCACCGCTTGTGATTGGTATGGATGACACTGCTGCGCAGCCCCACCGTTACGATAGGCTGCATACTCATGAATTCACTGCCGCCCGCCAGAAGGCTTTCTGCGCCGATGGCCGCTATTTCGTTGTCGGTCATCCCGGGGCGGATGGCCGCTGCTGCGGCTTCGATGCCCTGCCCCGTTATGCGGGCGCTGTGCCGCAGGCAATCAATTTCGGCCGCTGATTTCACAATACGGATGCTTTTCAACAGGCCTGAAGCATCCACAAACTGTGTGTCCGGGAGTCGCAGTTTGAGCCCTTCCAGGACCCCCTGGCGGAGCGAGCCATGCCAGTAGTCAACGCCGACCTTTCCGCCATGCCCTATCAGCGCGTGTGCCAGGGGATCCAACACATCGCCCACGCCTTCCCAACGGTAACCGATAACGTGATCGACCCGTGTGGTAACCATGGCGGGACCGGTTTCGATGGAGGGCACTTGAAGGGTAAGCGTATCGGCGGTGACCACCAGTGCGACGTGAACGGAGACTTCAAAGGTACTGTAACCGGTCAGATAAAACAGATCGGACGGGTCGGTTAACAGAACAGCTCCGAGACCGTCCGCATGCATACTGGCGCGAAGGTGTTTGAGACGCTGCTGGTACTCCGCCTCAGGAAAGGGGCATTCCCGGCCCCTGAGTTCGGTGGCCAGGGTTTGCTGGTAGGCATTGAAATCCATGGGGCCGTCTCCGTTACGGAAAGTGACTACTGGAGACTGGACCCAAAACAGGGGCTTTTCAATCTTTCGCGGTGTTACCGCCGATTAAAAAAGCGCCCCAACTGGTTCCCTATGGACTCCACAGGGTCCGTGATCGAGCGCTGAACGCTGTTGGTAACCACGCGGGTGAATGCCGAGCCAGCATCACTTTCGAGAAACTCAATGTACTTCTTCAATTCGGAAGAGCTGAGATCCTGATAGGTGTAGAGGTAGCCATCGTAGACCTGCTGGGCGACCATGCCCCGCAACATGCCACGCTGGTTCTCGATCTGTTGCTGAAGCTGTTCGAAGGTTGGGCCTTTGCTACCGTTGAACGCTGCCATGGCAGAGGCTAAACCCAATTGGACAGCAACGGTGGTATCCACGGCACTCTCCGTTGCACGGGCAGCCCGGTCAAAGCGGGTAAACAGTTTGGCCCTTTCGCTGCCCTTGTACTTCTCCTGCAACGACGCGGCATTGGCTTCCACCTGCTTCCAGGTGTCAGGGTTGGAGGCGGCCACCTCGGCCTTGGAAATTTTCTCCGCCAGCGGCGTTTCATACCAGGCCAGTACCGAGTTCAACTGCCCCTCGCTGAGCCCCTGGTCCAGGTCTTCTATCAGCCGCGCGCGAATCTCGGCAACACTGAACGCATTACTCACAACACTGCTGATGGTGTTGGCAACAAACGGCTCAACCCGCCCGCTTTGTTTCAGGCCCTGGCGGATGCCCTGGCTCATCATCGCCGGGTACTGGGCGACAACCTCATCAATGGGCGACACCCGGAGCACCGAGTCCGCCAAAGGGCTTGCGGTGGCAGAACCACAGACCAGCAAAAGAAAAAGTAATGCCGGTTTAACTTGGGATAGTGTGCGCATGAACCTAGTATCCTCTGATAACGAGGGTCTGTTATGCCATGGAGCTGGCGAGAGCTGCAAGCAAAGCCGGCCAGTAACAGATGACCATTTTGTAGTGTGGAGTGACAGGGCCCGGTCCCGCCCATGAAGAAACGCCGTAATCGACCGAAAAACAGACGACCTGGACGACTTAAAAGCAACCGGGTGAAAATCTGGAAGTCCCGAATGCGATGGTATGGCCTGCCAACACTGGGCTTGGGGCTGGCAATCGCCATTGTCGCCATCATGCGTTTCAGCCTGCTGGAGCCAGACCCACCGGCAAACCCGGACGACGTCTGTGAGATCTTCCGTGAGCATCCGGTATGGTACGACTATGCCAGCCGTTCACGGGAGCGCTGGGGCACCCCGATTGCAACGCAGATGGCTTTTGTTTACTACGAATCGTCGTTTCGCAGTCATGCCCGTCCACCACGGACCCGCCTGCTGGGGTTCATTCCCTGGCGCCGGCCAACATCCGCCTACGGCTACGCCCAGGCGCTCGACCCGGCGTGGGCCGAGTACCTGGCCGCAAACGGAGACGGTCTGTCCGTGGTACGAACCAACATGAAATACGCACTCGATTTCGTGGGCTGGTATAACCACCTGACCCGCAGAGAAGTGGGCATTCCTCTCACCAGCCCCGAGAAACTGTACCTCGCCTACCACGAAGGCAGGACCGGCTACCAGCGACAGAGCTACCTCGCCAAGCCGGAGGTAAGGTCATTGGCCACTCGGGTCCAGAACCGGGCCTTCCGCTATGACCGCCAGCTCCAGACCTGCGAGGAAGAATTCCAGTGCTGGCGTTTCTACCAGTTCTGGCCCTTCTGTGGTGACTGGTAAGCCCAGACAATGATTCGGCGTCAGCTCTCGCCTTCCACCTGGGGTGTCAGTTGGGTCAGCCTGGCGGTCAGGAACTCCATTACAATCCGTACCCGTGCCATCTGTTGCGTGTCGTGGTTCACCATCAGCCACAGGTCAACGCCCTCGCCTTCAAGTGGCTCCGACAGGCGCGTCAGCTCCTTGGTACTGTCGCCCAGGTAGCAGGGCAATGCCGCCAGCCCTGCCCCGGCCCGCGCCAGGGCGTGCATTGCCTGGAGACTGTTGCAACGGATGATGGACGACGCATTCTTCAGGTGCTTGCGATACCACCGCCCCGTTGCCAGGTGGCTAAAGCTCTCATCCGGCAGAATCCAGAGCGCCTGCTCCGGCGAATGCTCAAGGTCCAGGTCGGTATGACGCTTACGGTAGCTGGTAGCAGCGTAGATAGCCGACTCGATCGTGCCTATTCGCTCCCCTTCCAGTGTGGCCTGGGGTTTGTTTACCGGCCGCAGTGTCAGGTCTGCCTCGCGGTGGCTCAGGTTCAGCACATCGTTGTCGGTGAGCACTTCCAGTTCGATGTCCGGGTATTCCCGGACGAGCTCTGCAATCATCGGACTGATAAGGGCATTCACCATGGTGTCGGTGGCCGCCAACCGGACCTTACCGACGGGCGCTGAATCCTGCCCGACCAACTGCCGTTCAAGATTTTCCATATCGGCGGCCAGCCTTTCGGCTTCGCGGAATGCGGTTTCACCCACGGGTGTGAGTTGCAGACCATCCCGGTTGCGCTCAAAGAACTGAACGCCCATCTGCTCTTCCATCTGATCCAGGCGACGAAGCACCGTGGTCTGGTGAACGCCCAGCATCTCACCGGCTTTGGCAAGGGTTCCCCCTATTGCCAGGGCGTGTATATATCGAAGATAATCCCAATCCATAGATACTGCATATTTGCAACGTGAGTACGGAGTTTAACGTATTTAAACTGCAAATACGAAGCCGTAAACTTCTTTATATAGTCAGCTAACCAATATTTTAATCCACCAGATAAGGAGGAAGGCGCTATGACTCAAGACCATATCGCAACCGTACACCCGCTGCCGTCCAGTATCCTCCACAACAGTACTGAGGTCAGGCGCCAATATACCCGTGCAGCTGCAAAGCAAGCCGTACAGGTTATCAGCCGGAAGATGAATTCCTGGAGAAAGAGGGCAGCAACCGCGTCGCCGGAGATGCCCCAGATGATGCAGGGCGAGCACTAAGCCCGTCCCTGTATGGGAAAGTAAGGGAAGACAGATTTCGAAAACACCGGTGGCCCTGGATACCCAGGCTCACCGGTGTTTTCGTTTTGGGGATCAGAACTCCCAGATCACCTTTTGCTTCTTGCCAAACCACTCGTCCATTTTGCGGTTGTAGAAGTCCTCGATCACATTCCGCTTGATCTTCATGGTGGGTGTGAGCATACCGTTTTCCATGGTCCAGGGTTCTTTCACCACCACCACGAACGCCAGCTTCTCATGAGCCTCGCACCCACTGTTAACGGCGTCCAGCTCCGCAGCCAGCTCCCTCTCCAGCTCATCACGACTGCCTCCTGCTTCCAGCGCTTCCCGTGCTTCTTCGGATAACAGCACCATCAGGCAGGGCTGAGGTTGGTTGGCTCCCGCCACGCACACAACCTCTGCCTTGGGATGATTAAAACGGCTTTCGATGGGCACTGGCACCACATACTTGCCCTTGGAGGTTTTGAAAAGATCCTTCACGCGGCCAGTGATGCGCAGATACCCCTCGCTGTCGATCTCTCCCATATCCCCGGTTTTAAGGAAGCCATCCTCGGTAACGTCCTCGCGGGTTTTCTCTTCGTTCTTATAGTAGCCCAGCATCTGGCCGGGGCTCTTGACCTGCACTTCGCCATTCTCAGCCAGACGATGCTCCGCACCAGGATTGGTGACACCCACGGTACCCACCTTGGCCCGGCCCGGGCGATTGGCATGAGAATAGCCGAAGTTTTCCGACATCCCATACACCTCCAGCAGCTCCAGCCCAAGGTTCCTGTACCAGCCAATAATTTCACCCGAGAGCGGTGCCGCCCCCGTGAGGGCCGCACGGCAGTGATCCAGGCCCAACTGCTTCAATACCTTCTTTTTCACCAGTTTGTTCAGTACCGGAATATTGAACAGCACCTTCTGCTTCTTCGGCGGCAACTTGCTGTTGATGGCCAGGTAGAACTTCATCCACAGCCTGGGCACCGAGAAGAACAGGGTCGGCCGGGCTCTTTGCAGATCTTCCTGGAAGGTGTCCAGGGAATTGGCAAAATACAGGTGGAATCCGTAATAAAGCGACTGGGTTTCCACCGCCGCACGTTCAGCAACATGGGCAAGAGGCAGATAGGAAAGCATTCTTTCATCCTGGGTGACAGGGAATATCTGCTGCAGCCCATCGGCGACGGAAATCATGGTGCGAAAACTGTGCATAACGCCTTTCGGGCGACCGGTGCTTCCAGACGTATAAACCAGGGTGGCCAGGTCATCAGGGTCCGGCAAGCTGGGTTCGGCCGGCTGCTGCTGGGCGATAACGTCCAGCCATTTCGGCGTGTCGTCCCGGGGCGACATCGGCAAAGAAATAACCGGCAGGTCTCCGGGAATGTGGCCCTTGATATCGTTCCAGCCGTCCGCCTTGCCGTCCAACTTCCCCAGGAACAGCAGTTTCGCTTCACTGTGCTCCAGCACATACGCTGCTGTCTCACCATTGAGCGTCGGATATAGCGGAACTGAAACGTGGCCGGCAGCCCATATGGCGAGGTCTGACAGGATCCAGTGCGCACTGTTCTTGCCAAGAATGGCGACATTGCTGCGTTCCGGCAGGCCCAGTGTTGCCAAGTGAGCCGACATCCGGGACACCTGGTCGGCGGCCTGTTTCCAGGTAATGTCTTCGGTGGTGCCATCCGGAAATGGCTGGGTCAGGTATACCTTGTCGGGGGTTTGCTTTGCCCAGTAATACAGGCAGTGGAGGGACGTTTGCTTGTTGCTGTCTGCAGCCATCAAGGGCTCCTTATTGTTGTCGTCTTTTCTGACGTTATTTTTGGGCAACTAAAGCATAGTACCTGTATTTCCCGTTTCCTCAAGCCTGGGCGATGGTGACGGGCCAGCTGGCCCACACGGACAACTCCCGGGCTTTCGCCCGACAGGATTGCAGGGTAACCTCCCGGGTCGCGCCAGATAACATTGCCAAATAAGGATGGGTTTCCCCATGCAAGAGTTCATTCTGTACCACTACGCCATGTCGCCTTTTTCCGAAAAGGTCCGGGCCATGCTCGGCTACGCCGGCCTTTCCTGGCAGTCTGTTATCGTCCGGGAAATGCCGCCCCGGCCTATGCTTTCCGCGCTGGCGGGCGGTTACCGCAAAGTTCCCGTGGCCCAGAGTGGCGCCGATGTGTTCTGCGACAGCCGCGCCATCGCTGACGAAATCGCACGCCTGAGTGGCAAACCGGAACTGAGCCTGGCCAACCAGCCGCAAGCAGTCATCGACTTTGTGCGCACCACGGACCTTGAGGTGTTTCTTGCCTGCGTGATTGCCGCCAGCGATGGCCGCATGCTGCGGAAGCTGATCCGCGACACGTCGCTGCTGAACGCCTTACGCTTCCTCAAGGACCGCATCACCATGGGCACAAAGTCCCGCGTGAAAGCGGTACGAGGGCCGCAGGCAAAAGCCAAGGTTATGGCGCACATCGAAACCATGGAGTCGATGCTGGCGAAAGACTTTCTGTTTGGTGACACCCCCTGTATTGCGGATTTTTCGGCCTATCATGGCCTGTGGTTTGTCTGCGATCTGGCGGGCAAACCCTGGCTGCGGGACGCTCCCAACGTGGCAGCGTGGCTGGAGCGAATGAAAGCCTTCGGACACGGCAAACCTAGTGAGATCACCGCTGACCAGGCATTGGACATTGCCCGCAATGAAACGCCGCGAGCCATTGAGTCTGCCGGTGGTAATGAGCTAACAGGAAAGAATGTCGAAGTCGCACCCGATGACTACGGGCGCGACCCGGTCGCAGGACGCCTGGTGTTCGCAGATGAGCAAACCCTGATTCTGGAGCGTTCCCACGCGCGTGTCGGGCAGGTCCATGTCCACTTCCCGAAACAGGGTTATGCGATCAAGCCGGCCTGATGCCTCAAGCCGGCTCGCCCTTCTGGCCGGCACTTTCGAAAGCGGCCAACACTGACGACAGGAAATCATCCATTAACGAGCGCGGCGCGGGGTTGTTTTCGCCGCCCCGCTCGTTCTGGAGCCGCTGGATATCGTCCAGCAGTTCCTGCATGAGCCCTTCCATTGCCTGAAGGTCCATGCCTTTGGCAACCGACTCCTGAGCAAGCCCCTGGATATCCCGGGCGAGACTGCCAAGCGGTCGCAACTGCATGTTTGCGGAGGGCTCGGATGAAGGCTCACGGGATACAGACTCGTAAGCAGCGGCAGACACCATCCGGGTAGCAGAGAGGTTCAGGCTGAAGCTCGCCAGTTCATCCCCGCCCAAACTCAACGACTGGGCCGCTTGAAAGGCACCCTGGATATCGCCGTCGAAAAAACGGCCAGACACTTGCTGCACTTTGCCAAAAAGATCCGCGAGCGCGGCCTTCTCGCCGTCATCCAGACTGCCCTCCACCGAGAATGCATAACGCCCCGAAAACAGGCTGGCCGAGCGTACTTCTTCAGACCGGACGCCATCACTCTCGCGGGCACTTGCCGACATCGCCGAGTAGCGTTGCTCCTCCATGCGAACGGTCACACGGTCGCCGTCACGGGTGGTGACCTCAAACGCAAAAGACTCTTTGCTGGCGCTCTCCACCATCGCCGCTGCTACCCGGCTCTCTGACGGCATCCCGTTTTGCAGATACCGCGATTCCAGATCAGACAAACCGTCCTGGATGCGCGTGAAGCTGTCGTCGATATCACGATTCAATGTGTCCGTCATCAACCCCAGGGCTTCGATCTGCTCCCGCGCCTCGGAGAACCCCTGCTCAACACCACGGCGTGCATCGGAAAGCAGGCCTGCCAGGCGCTCCGAGTCTGCACCGGCAGCCGCTTCCTTTTGCAGGCGCTGCTGGACGAAGCCCAGCACGCGGCTGGCCACGTCGGCGGCGGTCGGCGGTTCGAATCGATTTCGGGTGGAGGCAGATGTGTCGGGGCCGGATGCCCCGAGTCGTTGCTGAAGCTGTTGTTCAAGCCTGCTTCGAAGTGCGTTAATAGCATCCTCGGGCGTGCGGATCGCCCCCCTGCCCTGTTCCCGGACCTTGGTAGGCTCGGGGGCATTGTTTGTCGACCGGCTTCCCGATGGCTCCGCGCCGGAGCGACCTGGCATTCCGGAACCGGGAATATTAATTGGAGAAACCATACCCTCACCCCTCATCAGCGCTGTCTGCAGGCAGGACATGGGATGCTTCCGCAGCCTGCCCCTGTTTATCGGCAGACCGGCGGCAGGCATTAAGAACGTTTCGGTATTAGCACCAGATGATTAGGCAATTCGTTTTTCTCGCGGGTTGCGGGCAACTGCTCCCGCAGGTGCTGGCCGCAACTTTCGATGCAACCGAGGAAGCCGGCCAGGGTATCGCCACTGCGAACCTGGTTGGTAAAGGTGCCGACAATCTCTTCCCAAACGCCGTCGCTGACCTTATCGGCAATGCCCTGATCCACCAGAATTTCAACATAGTGTTCCGCTTCCGAGACGAAAATCAGCATGCCAACGCCGCCCTGGGTGTGATGAAGATCCTGCTCCAGGAATTGCCGCCGGGCCATGTTGGACGCCCGCCAGAAGCGAACAGCCTTTGGAACCAGATGATGTCCCACACCCGGAAACCGAAACAACAGGCATAACAGGATAAAGGTCACCCACTGAACCACCAGCAACCAGTCCGCGCCCAGCGAACCGGTAAAGTAATTGATCGCTCCGGGCACCAGTAGTGCAATAACCCCGGCCCAGAGCAGAGGGATATAGGAATAATCATCGGAGGCTGCGGCAAGAACCGTTACCAGTTCCGCGTCGGTCTCACGCTCCACCTCTGTGATGGCCGCAGCCACCTGTTGTTGCTCACTGTCTGTTAGTAACGTCGTCATGTTCGTTCCGGTGTTGCTGAATCAATAGGTTCGCTGTCTACTCGCGTTGAGTCGCTGGTTTACCAACCGCCGGAGGCACCACCGCCGCCGAAGCCACCGCCTCCGCCGCTGAAGCCACCACCGCCAAAACCGCCGCCGCGACCTCCACCAAGACCACCAGCGAGCGCACCGGCCAGCAGGGCACTGCGGCCACCACGGCCCCCGCCGACACCGCCTCTAAAGAACGCAATCAGCACAATGACGAAAAACAGGATGCCCAACGCCGGATGGGGCCGGTCGTCTTCGGCTGCCTGGCGACTGGACTTCGGAACCGCAAGTGGCTCACCACCCAATACCTGAACCATGGCCGCAGCACCGTTGGCAATGCCGGTGGCAAAATCCCCCTGCCTGAACGCCGGGGTAATGATCTGATTAATAATCGTGGCGGATGTGGCGTCGGTCAGTCGACCTTCGAGGCCGTAGCCAACCTCGATGCGAATCCGCCGCTCATCCTTGGCTACCAACAGCAACGCACCGTTGTCTTCACCTTCCTGGCCAATTCCCCAGTGGCGACCCAACTGGTAGCCAAAGTCTTCAATGGCATAGCCCTGAAGGTTCGGCAGCGTCACCACAACCACCTGTTCGGTCGTTGACTGCTCGTGGGCCTCCAGCATCTGGCTGAGGCGACGTTCAACTTTGGCGGGCAGCATGTCGGCGCGGTCCACCACGCGACCGGTCAGGTCGGGGAAATCAGGAGTGGATTGCGCCTGGGCATTGGCCTGGCACAGCACAATCAAGGCCAGAAAAACGATAACGGGGTGGAAACGAACAGGCATCAGAACTCCACCTGTGGCGCTTCCTGGGCATCGGGGGTAGTGGCCTCGAAGTTGGCCCTCAACTCAAGGTCGCTGTAAAGCATGCTGTGCCAGAGACGGCCTGGAAAGGTCCGGATTTCCGTATTGTAGCGTTCAACCGCCTGGATAAAGTCACGCCTTGCGACCGAGATACGGTTCTCCGTACCTTCCAGTTGCGACTGCAACGCCAGGAAGTTCTGGTTTGACTTCAGATCCGGGTAGCGCTCTGAAACCGCCATCAGGCGGCTGAGCGCACTGCTGAGTTCACCCTGAACCTGCTGGAACTGTTTCAGCTTCTCGGGGTTGTTGAGAATGCTTTCGTCGACCTGAATAGAGGTCGCCTTCGAGCGCGCTTCGGTGACTGCCGTCAGGGTTTCCTGTTCCTGATCCGCAAAACCTTTCACCGTTTCAACGAGGTTCGGCACCAGATCCGCCCGCCTCTGGTACTGGTTCTCCACCTGCGCCCAGGCTGATTTAACCTGCTCGTCATACGTTGGAATGTTGTTGATGCCGCAGCCTGTGAGCAGCATGGCCAGCAAGGCCAGAGCAGCAAGCTGAAAGGGCGTTTGGCCTGGGCTGGCCATGGGTCGGTCGTGCATAGCGTATCGGTTCCTTGATGGTGGGTCTGGTCATCGCCGGCCTAAGACACTATCACATTTTTCCGCCCGACATCTGCCGCCCAGGCGACCGAAAACACTGTATACATATACAGATACCTTAAGTATACTCACCGCAGATTCAATGAACCCCACCAGACACGACAACGTGCGGGAACACACTGGAGAACGTCATGGCCGTACAAGCGCTGTATTACTCGGAGAGGGATGGACTGGAGATGGCACTGAAACACCCCGACACAATGCTCTTCTCGTCCAAAGCGGAAGCCGATGCCCGGGACAAAGTCCTGGAACTGGCCGAGGAAATCACCCAGTTTCTACAGGCGCGAGTTGAGGGCCTGGATGAAGCCATGGCGGAAAAAGCGGCACTCGCCATTGCCGAGGAAAAGGACCTGTTCGCCAAGGCCCTGAAAAAACCCTCATTGCTGAACGAAACCACCGACGCATAACCCAGAATGGGCGGGGAGGCGCTCATTCACCACACGCCTCCCCGCCTCGGTACGTCTGCGCGGATCAGTCTCCCAGGGGATTGATATCCCCAATAAACCTCAACATATCCGCCATGGTGAAGGTTCCTGGCGTGGCTGCCGGCAGGGATGGTTTCCAGTCTTTGCCCTCCTGCCAGAGGAACGACTGCTGATCACCGTGGATCAACCCCACGAACACCTCGGACACGATGGCTGCCCCAACCGGGCCCAGCCGGTCACCGGCCTCTTTCACCTGCGCTTCCTTCAGGATGTAGTACCACAGCGGTGTTGACTCATGCAGCCCCTGGCGCTTGGCTTCCTCGCCATCCGGCCCGGTCGCAATTTCATCGGCAGTCAACGCATTGGCTACGCCCATTTCACGGGCCACATCCTGGCCGGAGGGCAAGCCCAGGCTCACGCCGCGCTTGAGATTACGGAAAGCCAGGTTACCGCCACCACCCGGCAGATTATGAAGTTCCTCCACCAACAACGGGTCCAGTTTCCGCGACGGATTGAATGGCATCGACGATGGACGGTCAAGGTCGTGGAAGCGCCGCCAGTCGATAATCCAGTTGCTGGGCAACACACTGACTGGCGTTGGCCCGGTGGGAGGCTGCGGTGCGAGATTTCCAATAATGTCCCCAGACAGTCCGGAGAACGCAAACAACAGATCAAAACCGGTATCCGCGAAGATCCGGTTGTGGCTATAGCGCTGGCGCACCATGCTGTGCCCCAAACGATAGGCCGCCACTGAAAACTCCACCGGCATGTAAGGGGTTTTCTTGAACCGGTAGTACTGCCGGCCATCGTTGAGAATTCGGTCGGTCGCACCTTCCCCGCACAGACGCTCCATCCAGTCGTGGAGCACCATCCACTGATAGTGGTAAGTCACGGTTTTCCTGGCTTCAGTCAGGAGCTGTTCAGCCGCTACGCCCTCGCTCTGCAGCTTGTCACACACAGCGTTATGGAACTTCAGGAAGGCCAGGTGGGTCTGCGCAACCAGCAGGTTTTCATCGTTGCGCGGGTCACCAATCAATGCCACGCCTTCCGGGCTGCGGGGAAGGTCGTTGGCAAAATCGCCGGTGATGCCACCAAAATCGACGTTGATGTTCCGGCCAATCACCAACTTGGGACCACGTTGCGAAGGGTCCGCCGGGTTCCTGGCATACAGATGGGGTGAGCCGTCAGGGCCGAGACCATAGACATTATCCAGGTCCAGCGCCGGGGTACGGAAGTTCTCCAGTCCCAGCGGGTCCCTTTTCTTATCGGACAAAGAGCTCAGATCGAGCGTGATGTCGTGGTCGACAAACTGGCCAAAGTAGGTGTAACCGCCCGGAATGCCCGGATTGTCCAGTGAACTGTCCGTCGGATCGGGATCCAGCATGGCTTCCGCCAGCGCCTGTAACTTGTTGTCTGGCACATCCAGGGCCGACAGGCCCGGAAACATACGACCAAACATGCCTGGGTCATCGTGGCCGGATAACTGGTCAAGCCCCTTGCGTGACGGGTGCCGTCCGCCCATGCCATGGCCGGGACACATGTTGACTTTCTTGTACGTTTTTTCGCTCGTTTCGAACGTTTCCTTGATATTCATTCCTCTCTCCCATTTGGACTATCAGGTCCTCAGACCGTCGAAGCCGCGAACAACGGCCAGGGCGTCGTGCCCTTCGCGACGAGCCCCAGGGAAATAGCAGCTTCCATGCCAGCGAGATATCAAGTGAAAAAACCGAACTACGGGTCCATCGGAATCCCATGCTCAAACAGGCAGTTAACAACAACAGCCAGGCACATTCAGGACCGACAGCCAACATTGGACAACTTCCACGACCGCCGGAAAACAGCACGCCTGCATACATTGCTGACAGCGGGTGACGACGGAATTTTTTCAGGAGAGCACGAAAAAGTACGGATTTGAGATTTTTGCAGACAGGAGCCAACACAATCACTGCACTTTAAACACATTTACAGAGTTTTCTGGTTTGCTTTACACCCTACGTATCAAAACTTGACACTTTTTAGCCGAACGCCCTTGGCGTTTTCCACTTCGAGCTCTAATGACCAGCCCCTATCTCAGCCCTAAATAGCATTGCCCCGTAAAATCAGCCACCTGAATGGGTACAGACCTGGGCGAGGAATCAACACTCAGACGATATGTCGCATATGCAAAGATGTTGAAACTCATTACAGCTTTTACAAACCATTTCCGGAAATACTGGTATCAACGCCTGAAACGCGTCTCCAGAACCACCGCCGAATTGGTTCGCTCCACACCCTCAAGATTGCCGATTTCGTCCAGAACCGCACTCAGCTCCTCCAGGGACTGAGCCTGGACGATGGCAATCAGATCATACTCGCCGCTGACAGAATACAACTGGGATACCTGGCTGATCTGTTCCAGGGCTGCGTTGGTTCGAGCCGTCAGCTTCTGGAAAACCTTGATCGACACATGGGCCTCCACCTGGGTTGCCGTATACTCGCCTCCAAGCTCAACGGAATACCCGCGAATCACGCCACTCGCTTCGAGCTTTGCAATGCGGTTCTGCACCGTTGAGCGCGACAGGTCCAGTGCCCTGGCCAGGTCCGAGACACTGCAACGGGCATTCTGGCGCAGGTGTAATAGTAGCCTTTGGTCCTGCTTGCTGATCATATCGACATCATTCCTGGTCAAATTGCCATAATATATCATCATTTATCATTTTTTGACGCTACAAAATGGCACTACACCCCATCATACTGGCCCTGCCACTCTCCGCTTCCAGCGGTCAGCAGATGAGGACATGTCTATGATTATCCGCCCGGTTGCCCTCTCAGACCTCGCCGCTCTGCAGCAGATTGCCGTGGAATCCGGCCCCGGTTTCACCTCACTGGTCGATGACCGTGATTTCCTGACCCAGAAAATCCGTCATTCCATGGACAGTTTTAACCGCCATACCGGTACCCCAGGCGACGAAGGCTATCTGTTCGTGTTGGAAGACCCGGAAACCGGCGAAATCATGGGTACCACCGGTATTGAAGCCTCTGTAGGCATCCGACGCCCTCTGTATCATTATCATCGCAGCCAGGTCGTTCACCACTCGCCGGAACTGAATCTGCTCCGCCGACTGGAAGTCCTCAACATGTGCAATCATTACACCGGTTGCAGCGAGATCTGCACACTGTTTTTGCGGCCCAGGTTTCGGCGGGCGCACGCGGGCAAGCTGCTCTCCCGGGTTCGCTTTCTGTTTATGGCCCAGCATCCGCAGCGTTTTGCTGAGACTGTCATCGCTGAAATGCGGGGCATCTCGGACGAAGGCGGGCAGTCGCCCTTCTGGGATTGGTTGCGGACCCATTTCGTGGATCTTGATTTCAGCACGGTGACACGCATGGTGGGCACGGGCGACAACGGCTTTATCGCCGACCTGATGCCCCGACACCCGCTCTACACCCATTTGATGGACGAAAACGCCCGCGCTGTTATCGGGCAGGTACACCCGCAAACCCGTCCGGCGCTGGCCATGCTCGAAGCCGAAGGGTTCCGCCATAATGGTTACGTGGATCTGTTTGATGCCGGCCCGACCGTTGAGGCGAGACTGGCCGATATCCGCTCGGTATCGACGTCCGTCGGCTGCCGTATCCAGATTGTTGATGATGTGCGACCGACGCTCGAGGAATGGAACCGGGGTGGCCAGGGCCGACTGTTGGCCATCACCAATACCGAAACGGCGAATTTCCGCGCCACCGTCACCAGTGCTGCCCGATACCTGCCTGCTCACAATCTCCTGCAGGTACCGGCAGCACTGGCAAAGTCGCTTAATCTGCGCAACGATGGAGAAGTCCGTTTCATGGAACTTGCAGCCGCACAGAGCGGAGCTGCGACCACAGCCATTCCACTGCGCCAACAACAGGAGGCCATCCATGCACACCGATAGAGATACTTTGTTCCGCCACCTTTGGGACAATTACTGCGAGGTGACACCCTCGGCACAGGATATCCACCGGTTGCTGGATGACACCCAGGGCGGCGAAATTGTGAATGACCACATCGCCCTGCGTACCTTCAACATCGAGAAGGTAAACCTGGACAAACTGGCCGCGCACTTCCTGGCGCTGGGATATCACGAAGGCGGCGACTATCACTTCGACGCCAAGAAACTGTACGCAAAACACTACGAGCATCCGGATCCGACTGCCCCCAAGGTGTTCATTTCCGAATTGCTGGTTGATCAGTGTTCCGGGTCGCTGCAATCCATTGTGGAAGGCCTGGTGAGCCAGATGGACCCTACCGCCGTCACCCGGGACGACTTTCTCTATTCCGGTCGTCACTGGGATGTCGACCACGCCACCTACCAGACCCTGCTGGAGGAAAGTGAATACGCGGCCTGGGTAGCGGCTTGGGGTTATCGGGCCAACCACTTTACGGTGAGCATCAATCATCTCAGCCGATTCAAAACCGTGGCTGAAATCAATCAGACCCTCAAAGACAACGGTTACCGTGTGAACAGTTCCGGAGGTGAGATCAAAGGCTCTCCGGAAGAGCTGCTGGAACAATCTTCCACCATGGCGGACCGCGCCGACGTCCGGTTTACAGATCAGACGGCGGCCATACCAAGCTGCTTCTACGAGTTCGCACGTCGCTATGCCAAGCCTGACGGAGAGCTCTACAGTGGCTTTGTTGCCGCCTCGGCGGACAAGATTTTCGAGAGCACGGACAGCCGAACCTGAAGGACAAAGCCTTCAGGTCGTTACCAGTTCCTCACAGATGACCTTCAGGCAGGCTGGCCTGCATTGAGCACGAAGTGGTGTATCGCCGGCGATGTCCCCATCCATGGTGACCGTTCGGCGCGAACGGGTGGTGATCGACACGGTCGGGCTTTTGAGGTGAACCACTGTGCTGGTTCGTTTCGGAGAGTTACGGCTCAACCGCACCGTCAGAAAAGTCATGAAAAGCTGGAACAGCGAACGCGGCCTCACGGCCACGACATCCAATTGACCATCCCCTGCCGACGCTTGGGGAATCTCGTTGCCACCGCCGAAAAAAGCACCGGAGGACACCGCAATGGTCAGCCACCGCCCGGCCACGGTTCCCTTCTCGGTTTCGATGAGGCCATGGAAACCCCGATACACCCGCAGTTTCTGCAGCAACGCTACGCCATAGCTGAAGCGACCGAGAAGTCGTTTGGCGTCCGCCGACGACTCTCGAACCGGCAATGTGCCGAGTCCGATATGAGCCACGTTCAGAAACAGACCGTTATCGGTGGTGGCTACGTCCAGCATACGGGTCCGTCCTGCCGAGACCAGATTGCAAACATGCTGGGGATCGTCAGGCAGCCCCAGGTTGCGGGCAAAATCATTGGCGGTCCCGGAAGGCAGAACCGCGAGGGTAGCGCCGGTATCGAGACAAAAACCGGCCGCCGCATTTACTGAGCCATCGCCTCCAGCCGCGAGGATGAAGTCCCTGGGGCCCACCTCTTCGGTCCAGCTCTTATCGTCAAGACTGCAATCCCGGATATCGACAATGCCCGCACTTTCCAGGTAATTTCGCCAGAACTCAGCGCCACGATTGTCCTTTTCCCCGGCGTTGGGGTTGGCCATCAACCAGTAAACCATTGCATACCGTCTTCCTGGGTCTGTTTTGGATTTTTGACGTACTAAGGTATAAGCCATGGTAGCGGAACTTGCCATCAACATGGTCAAGGTTTAACGGCGCTGTAACGCCGCCACCGACGAACTAAGGGAGACCGATGCTGGAAGATGTCAATGTTGTCTGGCTGGGGTCGATTGCCAGCCTGCTGGCAGGCCTTGGGACAGGTGTCGGCGCCCTGGGTGTATTCCTGGTCAGAAAGCTCACGCCACAGCTGCAGGACGGCATGCTCAGCGCAGCTGCGGGGGTCATGCTGGCGGCGTCGTTCTTCTCGCTACTACTCCCGGGCATCGAATACGGCGAGGAGCTCACCGGCGCTACCTGGAGCGCCGCGTTGATGGTTATCGCCGGCCTTCTCATGGGCGCAGGCCTGCTCTTCAGCATTCATCAGCGGCTACCCCACGAACACTTCACCCTGGGCCGGGAAGGCCCTGACAGCGCACGTATACGCCGGATATGGCTGTTCATCATCGCCATTGCCCTGCACAACTTCCCTGAAGGCATGGCCGTTGGCGTCGGGTTTGCCGGTGGTGACATCGGTAATGGGGTGGCCCTGGCGGTGGGCATTGGGCTTCAGAACATCCCCGAAGGCCTGGCCGTGGCCGTCTCCCTGCTGGCCATCGAGCACTCACGCCTGAAATCCTTCGGGATCGCGGTGCTGACCGGGCTGCTCGAGCCCGTTGGCGGGCTTTTCGGCAGCACCATGGTATGGCTGGCAGAACCCATCATGCCGTGGACCCTCGGCTTCGCGGCCGGTGCCATGCTGTTCATTATCAGTGATGAGATCATCCCCGAGACCCATCGTGGCCGCTTCAAGACCCTGGCCACCTTCTCGCTTCTGGGCGGCTTCGTCATCATGATGTTCCTTGACGCCACGCTGGGTTAGCCGGGAAACAACACCCTCGCCATACCGATGCTGCTGACGATCAACAGCACAACGCCCAGCACCCGGAAGAAGATCGGTGTTTCCGCCTTCAGCATGCGGTCGTGAACGTAAAGCCCGATGACATGACCAATGGCAGCGCAGGGTAACAGCCACAGGTGGTGGATCAGCTGCAGGTCGACGCCCACCCAGATAAACGCCGCCATTTTGATCACCACCAGGATGAACCAGAGTGCGAACAGGGTGTCCCGCAGGCGCTCTTTCGGCAGATGCTGCGCCACAACGGCAATAATCAGCGGGGCACCAATCAGGGACGTACCACTGATGTAGCCGCCCACCATCAGAAACACCGCGTCCACAGTCCGGCTGCCGCTGCGAAAAGGCCGGTCAAGGATGTAGGAGATGGAGTACAGGGACACAATCACAAAGATAATCGTGCTCATGATCTCTGACGGCAGTGTGATCAGTCCGAACACCCCGATCAGCTTGGGCACGATCATGATCGCCAGAATCCGCCAGAGATAATGCCAATCGACCGTACCCACGACCGCCGCGCCATCATCACCCGTACCCGACGACTTGCGATTATTCATCCAGATGGTCAGGGAGGAAAACACCAACAGGTGCACTGCAATGATGGGCAGGAACACCAGCGGGTCGTCCAGCACCAGCAGCAGGAAAGGCAGTGAAAGCACCGCCCCGCCGAATCCCAGCCCGGAACGGACAAACCCGCTCCAGATAAAAATCAGGCCAATCAGGAC
The DNA here is from genome assembly GCF_001566815.1 of Marinobacter sp. Hex_13. Lineage (NCBI taxonomy): Bacteria > Pseudomonadati > Pseudomonadota > Gammaproteobacteria > Pseudomonadales > Marinobacteraceae > Marinobacter > Marinobacter sp. Hex_13. The sequence goes on along the minus strand of NZ_LSMM01000002.1, from coordinate 129,295 downwards.
ATACTGGTACAACGCCAAGTCAGACATAGAGGTATCGAGGTTCCGGGAGCCAGGTTCGCGAATACAAAGGTGTATGAGCATACCTGCCGGGAAGCCCTTACTTCCAGTAACAAACTGGCTACTTTTCTACAACGGAAGAAATGACAGAAAGCGCCTAGTTTTTAATCAATGCCTCCGGTAAAGCCGCCGGACAGAATTTCCGACAAGAACAACAGCCAGGCAGGAGGTGGGCCCTTCTGCCCGTGGTAAATGGAGAACAGCCATGTCAGCAGCAGTTGATCATCTGGACGAACGGCTCCGGGACGACGGAGAATCACTTGAGGAGATCATGCCCTCAGCCATCACCCTGGCCATGATGTTGCGCCACCGGACGATGGCGTCGTGGATGCGAATCGAGTTTGACGGCTACAGTGATACTTCGGAACTCCCGCCCTACCGGCGCGATGTTCCCGGCCATATCGTGGCCCGCTCACCCCAGTATGGCTGGATCCCCGCCCCGGTCGACGACAAGCAGAAGCAGGACTTCGGCCATCGGGACATGCCAGAAGGCATCAAATCCCTGGAAAAAACCTGTATGGCCTGCAAGAAAGGCACGGGCCACCGTATTGTTTTCGACAAAGAGGAAATGGCCACGCTTCAGGCGCATATCAACCTGACCGCCGAACTGGCCATTACCATCAGCAGGGACAGCTATAACAAGCTGCTTCGCGTTGTTCGCTGCGCCCTGTATCTCTGGGAACAGGAACTCATGGAACACGGGCTCAGTGGAGACCACAATTCCTACAGCACACAGGAACGGGAAAAAGTTGCCCACCTCGATGACCCCGAGAAGTTCTGGCGCAAGGCGCTTGAGGATAACGCCGACCTGCCCATTCCCGACGTGCGGGAAACCGGGTTCTTCGAACGTTTCTTCGGGCGGACAGGCTGACACAGCCTCTAGCGTTTAACGGTCTGTCAGCTTGATCTCGATACGTCGGTTCTGTCGCAGCGCCTCGGCAGAACCGCCCGAAGCAACCGGGAAAAACTCCCCGAAACCGGCAGCTACCATGCGGTTCTGGGGAACGCCTGCAGAGGCGAGGTAGCGCACGACGGCGACTGCCCTGGCCGTGGAGAGTTCCCAGTTCGAGGGAAACGCTTCGGTATTGATGGGAATCCGGTCGGTGTGACCGTCGATGCGCAGAATCCAGTCGATATCCTCGGGAATGGCGTCCACCACGTCCAGCAGCACTTCTGCCAGTTTGTCCAGCTCCTGTTGACCCTCCTGCCCAAGGCTGGCGGAGCCGGAGGCAAACAGCAATTCCGAAGGTAACAGGAAGCGATCGCCGACAATGCGGATGTTCTCGTTATCCTGCAGAATATCCCGCAGCCTGGCGAAGAACTCCGACTGATAGCGTTCCAGTTCATTGACTCGTTCGGCAAGCAATGTATTCAGGCGCTTTCCCACCTCTTCAAGTTCGGCTTCCTTCTCGGCGGTGAGGTCCTCCTGTAAACGCAACGCAGCGGTGATGCGGCCGAGCTGATCCTGCAGCGCCGCAATCTGGTTCGAAAGCTGCTGGATGATTGCGCGCTGGGAAGCCGTCAGTTGCTCTTCATCCTCCAACTCCGACTCCGCCCTGGCGACGGCCTTGCCAAGATCTTCAACCCGCAGGGCCTGGGCCTCGGCATTGTATTGTTGCTCCAACCGCCGGGCCTTCTCCTCCTCCAGCTCCTCACGAAGTGTATCGTTCAGCGCGAGGCTTTCGCTGAAGCGGTTCTGGACCGCCGCCATCTCGTTTTCCAGGGCGGCGGTCTCTTCCTGCTCAAGACCAAGCAACCGGGAAATTTCCTGCAAGCGGCTATTGAGCCTGGCCAGTTCCGAATCCCGATCCGAGAGGGTTTGCGACAGGTACAGCTGGCTGACCACGTAAATCAGCAGCATGAAGATGATCAACATCAGCAGTGCCGACAACGCATCGACGTATCCGGGCCATACGTTGATGCTGCTGCGGGTTCGACGCCGGGAACCGATCATGGGACTGGCCTGCTATCGCGGATCATCGTCAACCCGGTCCACGAGGTTGGTTACACCAGTCAGCCATTCCTCCAGGCCGTCGTAAAACCGGTTCTGGGCGTGGCCCGCCTGGATATCTAGAAAACCCAGGACCAAGGAGCCGCCAAGCCCCAGCAGCGACGAGCTGAACGCCGTTCCCATGCCTTCCAGGGGTTCCAGCAGCCCAGACTGCAGGCCCGCAAACACCTTGCCGAAGTCTTCCTGACTCATATCCAGGTTTACAATGACGGCGCCTACGGAATTGATGGTTCCAAGCAGGCCCCAGAAGGTGCCCAGCAATCCCAGGAAGATGAGAAGACTGATGAAATAGCGGGTGATTTCGCGCTGTTCGTCCATGCGGCTGTGGATGCCATCCAGCACCGTACGCAACGACATGGTGGACAACGAGAAGCGGTCACGCTTGGAGTCGTCATCCAACTGTCGCGCCAGCGGCTTCAGAAGACGGGGTTCCTGCAATACGGAGAGCCCGGCGTTGCCGGTGCGGAACTGCGCAATCCAGCGCAATTCCGGAAACAGCACAAACACCTGGCGATAGGTGATGGCAATGCCAACCAGCAGCACACAAACAATTAACAGGTTGAACACCCAGTTCGCCATAAACGCGGCCTGCAATGGTTTGTGGATCAATGCACAAACCACCACAACGACCACCAGGAAGAGCGTCATCCAGAAAAGGGTATGCTTGGGATTGCTCATTAACGCCACCGCATTCGTCGGGAAACACGTTAAAAGCTAGCACAAGCTTGCCATTACTGCTGTCCACAACCCCACTGGTTGCGTTAAGGATTTGTTACCACCGCTCAAGGCTCGTAGCGTTGAGCGATACTGTCCAGGGCGCCGCTGTCGCGCGCTTCATCAAGCGCTGCCTGAAGGTCCTCCACAATGGCCGGGGCCGTTTCGTTGCTGACCGCCAGGTACATCGGCGTCTCACGGAAAACGAGAACCGGTTTCAGGCCAGTGATGTCGTGCTCTTCCTCCGCCACCAGAGGCCCCACGAGACCATCTGTCACCCAAAGGTCGGCCTGGCCCAGCACCAAACGTCGAGGATTCTGCTCACCGGATACATTCATGACCAGATCAAACCCCTCACTCACCAGATAGTCCGACATGACGTCGCCCTTGTACCCGGCAATCTTGTACTGCCGGGCACCTTCGAGGGACTCCAACTGGATGTTGGAATCGGGCGCGGCAAACAGGGTCCACTTGATCGACGCCAGCGGGCCGACCCACTGAAACTCGTCTTCCCGCTCCTCGGTTCTGGCAGTGCAGAACAGAGCATGGTTCTCCCGCCCCTGGACCCATTCGTAGGCACGGCTCCAGTCCCGCATCTTCATGACGTATTCGTAGTCCACCCGCTCCATCATGGTTTTAACCATATCGGTACAGATACCGGTGATATCGTCTTCATTATGGGCGAAGCCCTGCCCCGTGGTTGACGCGTTATAGGGTGGGTAGTTCTCGGTGAAGATATACAGCTTCTCGTCAGCAACGGCCGACGACACCACCGCCAGCATAAGGAGGCCTTGCAAGACCGGTCTAATGAACTTCAACGGGCCGGTCATTTCTGGGCCTGGTTTGGCTGGCATGCTTTTGTCCTCGTCGCAATGGGTAGGGGTATTGGTAGTTTAGGCTAGTCACTTTGAGCAATAATGCCAATACACCCGTCAATACCTTTATCCATCGGAATAAACAGATTTTCCGCTGAAACTGGTCTACCGTGAGGTGTGAAGAAGTGTAAAATCTGAATGCATGTTTATGGAATTGTTGGCAGCCGGCCTGCCCAGGGACCCCGTTTATGACAGAAAGCCAGACCCGTATCACCGGCCTCCGTCAAAACGCTCTCATCGTTGTTCGCGGTTTTATTCCTTGTGGATGTGAACTGGTCGCGGCCTCGTCCGGCGACGACGGCGCCCAACTGACACTGGCGAACCTCACTTCGCCTGGTCTGATACAACACCTGAATGGGTCGGACCACACTCCCGCCGAACTATTTCTGTTTGACGGTAATCACCCCACGCGTGTGAGTGGTGGTCTACAAGCTGCCGCTGGGGACAGTGTGCGGATGACCAGTGATCCCCACGACGCGGAAACCATTGAGTATCTGCGACGCTTGCCACAAAGGATTCCTGATCAGCTCACCCCACCCTCCGCCAGCTTGCCGTCGTTGCGAGATACCTACCAAAAACACACCCGGCGCCTGCTGGGCACCCTGGTAGCCGACTTCATCGACCACGCCTGCGAGGGTATCGGGAACGACCTTGAACAAGCGGCGGAAGTACGTGAGATCACCCGTCTGAAGGACATGCGCTTTATCTTCAACAGTCGGGGGGAGCAGATATACCGGGATTTTACGCTGCAGTTCCAAGCGTTCGACCACCAGCTCAACCCGAGTAAGGACAACGACAGCCAAAACGGCGAACTCAGGGTCGTGGAGCAGCATGTTTTTGAGGACTGGCTGGAACTCCAGATGGTGGCATCCGAGCTCGCCAGCAAACACACCAATACGCTGTTCGTGCTCAGCCAGTTGCTCAACCAGCTTTTTTCCTGCGATATCAGCGACCGCAGCAACCCTCTTTCACCACTGTCACTGTGCACCTGTCTGCAATTCGCCATTGATCGACTCGGTATTGCCCGACAGCATCGCGGCACGCTCTACCTTGCTTTCGAGACCGTGCTGGATGACCTCTGGCCCCGAGCCGCAGAGTCGCTGAACCGCGACCTTCGTGCAGCGGGCCTGCTGGCGCTCGATCTGACCAGCTTGCCTTCCAACTGGTCACTGAGGGAATCCAATAAGGCCCGGGAAGCACCAACGGAGACGCCCCATCCTGAAGCATCGGTGGTTGATTCCACGCCCCCCGCGGCACCCGCCTCTGCCCCTGGGCGTTCGTTACTGCGACTGATGAGCCTGCAACAGGATCCGGGTAACCTGCGGGATACCTGGCCACGCACCAACCCACAGTTTACCGCCGAACTGCGACCGCACAGAGACGATCTGCGCAAGGTGCTGGGCGAGCCGGGCCCCAGCATGGAGGAGGCCATTCGAAACCTGGCATCCTCCAATCCGGATCTGGAACAGGCACTTGATGACGGTACGTGGGACAAAGTCACCCTCGTGGATCGTCTGTTTGCGCCGCTGGAGCATGAACAGGGGCTGAACAGAACGCTGAGGGAACAGCTTGAACAGTTGAGACTTCCGGTTCTGGAGGTCCTGCTCGATACCTCTGAATTCCTTGACCGTGACAACCACCCGGCGAGAACCATCGTCAACGATCTTATGCGCCTCTGCCTCGCCGAGCGGAGTTCAAGCCGCAACCTGGAACAGACGGTGACGGGCATTATCGACGAACTCATCCAGACGGAAGAACGCGATGAAGCATTTTACCGATCCATCGGCACCCGGCTGAGGGGCCTGGTAAAGCGCCAGGAACAGTCGTTCCAGAGGAACTCTGAGCGTATCGCCAAGACCCTGGAAGGCAAGGAGCGCCTGCGGCAGACGCGGCTCGGCGTGCAGCGACGCCTGAACATGATCCTGGCGGATAAAGCCGTGCCAACAGTACTGCTTGATCTTTTGAACGCAGGCTGGGAGCAGTTGATCGTACTGGCGGTATTGCGGGAAGGCGCTGAGAGCCAAACCGCCACAAGTTTCATTAACATCGTTGAGCAGATCCGCCTCTGGCTATCGGGCGGAGAAACCAGCAAGGATCTCGCATTTGAGCGGGAACTGGAAAGCGACGCGTTGATCCAGCTTATCGACAGGGAACTACGTACGGTTGGCGAAGTGTCTCCAGTTCGCGATGTGGTGGCGAGGCTGACCCGGGAATTGCATCAGCAGGTATCGACCGAAACAGTAACCCTCGACGCCTATCCCCCGGGTTCCTGCCAGCTGGAGGAAGCGGAGGCCTCTACAGAGTCAGTTGACACCCGCTGGGCCCGGCGTGCCCAGGAAATTGGCGTGGGCGATTGGGTTGAGATTGTCCTCGACAATGGTGAAAAACGTCGCATGCGACTGGTCTGGGGCGGCAAGGATGTCTTTCGCTTTGTGTTCCTTTCGCCCCAGGGACTGGGTGAGGTGAGTTATCAATATTCCGAATTCGTGTCGAGACTGGCCCGCGGTGACGCGTGGCTCGTCAAGCAGGGAGACATTCCCTTTGTCGACCAGAGCCTGTTCGACATCGTTCAGGGGGTCTACAGCAAGCTCAACTTCGAAGCCACTCACGACGCCCTCACGGGATGTCTTCACCGGCATGATTTCGAGAAGCAGTTGGCCCAGGCCCTGTCCGTAATGGACGGCAAACCCGGTAGTCATACCCTGATGGTGTTCGACATCGACGAATTCAGTGTGATCAATGCCACCTATGGCACCGGCGTCGGCGACGAGCTCCTGAAACGGTTTGCCTCCCTGCTTCAGGATCAGGCTTCGGGACACTCCGGCGATCACTGCATCGGTCGACTGGGAGGTAACGAATTCGCACTGCTGGCCCAAAAGATGCCGGTGGAGGAAGGACTGGATTTCTCCGAACGGCTGCGTGACGCCTTTCGAACCGAGTCACATACCGTTGACGACACCGAATTCTCCGCCACCCTGAGTGCGAGCGTGTGCCCTTTCGAAGACACCCTACGCTCTGCCGGCGAACTGATGAACCAGGCCAACCTGGCGCTCAAATCCGCCAAGAAGAAAGGCGGAAATAGCGTTGAACTGGTTCGGGACCAATCCCAGCAAGTGCCCACCTCGGGCCCCCAGTGGGTACCCGAAATTGACCGCAGCATACGCGATGGCAGCCTGTACCTGAGAGCACAGCGGATCCTTCCCCTGACTGATGGCAGCAACGGTGACATGTACGAACTGCTGCTAGGCCTTCAGAACTCCTCCGGCCAGGAAATTTCCCCACAAAGTTACATTGAGGCCGCGGAACAGTTCCGCCGGAGTTCCCGTGTTGACCTTTGGGTGATTGACGAAGCAATAGACTGGATGGAAGGACACCCAGGCGCCATGGAGAGCATCCATACGTTCAACATCAACCTCTCCGGCGCATCATTGAGTGACGACGCCTTTCTGTTCGCCCTGGAAACGAGGATGAAGCAGCACAACGCCCTCACCCATCAGATCTGTTTCGAAGTCACCGAGACGTCCGCCGTTGCCAACCTGCATTACGCCGCCGATTTCATGACCGAGATGAAGCGGCTTGGGTGCCGGTTTGCACTGGACGACTTCGGAACCGGCCTGTCCTCCTACGCCTACCTGCAAAAACTACCGGTGGACTACGTCAAGGTGGACGGCATATTCGTCCGTGACATGGCCAGTAACCTGACCAACTACGCATTGGTTCGATCCATCACCGAGTTGTGTCATTTCCTCGACATGAAAACCATCGCCGAATATGTGGAAGATATGGAGACATTAGAGCTGCTTAAAGAGATCCAGGTAGATTTCGGGCAGGGATTCTGTATTGCAAAACCCCGGCGGATGGATAGTCTGGGGGCCACCGCAAAAGCCTGAAACACCACAATCACCGAATCAACGGGAGACCACCCATGCCAAACAGCGTAAGAATCACGTACTGTGCGGGCTGCAAGTGGATGCTTCGATCCGCCTGGATGGCCCAGGAACTGTTGAGCACCTTTGAAGAGGAGCTGAACGAACTGACCCTGATACCGGGCACAGGCGGAATTTTTGAAATTCATGTCAATGGCAAACGCATCTGGTCACGTAAGGAACAGCAAGGCTTCCCCGACATCCGGGAACTGAAGCAACTGGTTCGAAATGAAGTCTCGCCCGATCGATCACTCGGCCATACCGACGGGGTACCCACAGCCTGAGCACTCTGGTGTACATGCAAACCGGCCGCCATCATCGCCGGGCGACATAGCGAAACCATTTATTTACGTCCAGGCCTTAGACATTGGTTTCGTAGTGTCTTGCTGCAAAGGACGTTTCAGGCCACTATCATGGCATCTCTATTTGCGAAAACGAAAAGGCAACGCATGTTTCTTGAACGCTACCACGCCACCCAGAACGGACTCGTACTGATCAGCGCGACCCAGGCCAGTCGATTTGCCAAGGAAGTGGCCGGTGATTTTAATCCGATCCACAATCCGGATGCCCGGCGTTTCTGTGTTCCCGGAGACCTGTTGTTTGCCCTGCTATTGTCACACTTCGGCCTGTCCCGACAGATGACCTTCCATTTTCGCAGCCTGCTCGGCGAAAATGTTCCACTGGACTTCCGCGAGGACGACGACGGCCTGATTCGCGTCTACGATCAGAATGACAAGGTCTACATCGAGGTGGAACGCAGTGGTGAGCGGACTCACGATGACACCGTGATTGAGAACTTCACTCGCTGCTACGTGGCCGCGTCCGGCAAGAACTTCCCCCATACGCTCAAACCGCTGATGGAAAATGCTGGCGTGATGTTCAATCCGGACCGGCCAATGATCATGTATCAAAGCATGAGCCTGGCCCTGGATACGCTTGATGCGCCAAGCCCCGACCTTGAACTCCATAACGCGGAGCTGAAGCCGGACGGAAAGCGTGGCAATGTCTCACTGGACTACCGGCTGATCTCAGACGGCAACGTTGCCGGCGAGGTTTCCAAAAAGCTTGTGGTCAGTGGCCTTCGTGACTATGACGCCGGTGCCATGGATGCCGTGGTCGAGGAGTTCTATCGGCTCAAGGAAAAATCCTGGGATTGATGGGATGTCAACGCCCGTAAGCCAGGAAGAGAAACAGGCAGCTCTGGCCCGCCTGAACCGATTCAGTCAGATGGCCGATAACGCTATTGGCATACCCTTCACGCGCTTTCGGATCGGGCTGGAACCCATCATCGGCCTTGTTCCGGTACTCGGCGACCTGGCCGGGCTGCTCATGTCCTGCTACGTACTCCTGGAAGCGCACCGTGCCGGAGCCAGCCCCCGGGTCAAACAGCAAATGGTCAGGAACATGCTGATCGACTTTTTCGGCGGCCTTGTTCCGGTCATTGGCGACGTCTTCGACTTCGCCTGGAAGGCCAATGTCCGGAATACCCAACTGCTCAGGGAGCACCTGGAATCCGAACTGAACGTTCAGCAAAAGCCGCGGTTCCCCTGGATGCAATTCCTGGTGATCGTGGGCACCCTGGCAGTATTCACCGCCCTTGTGGCGGTGTTTGCGCTCTGACTCAGGGTCACTACGGATTTATCCCCAATGCTTTCTGGCCTTAACTCGGTACATGTCACCCTATGCCTGTGACCCGTCATCACCAAGAGGACAGACAACATGGCAAAGACCCAATGCTCCAACTGCGGAGCCAGCCTTCCCACCGAAACGCCTAAATGCCCGGAATGCGGGAGCCTTCAGAGCTCCAGGCCCAAAATGATTATCGGCGCCGCCGGCGTTCTGATCGCAGCCCTGGCCATCGTGCTCGGCGCCATCTATGTTATAGCCAAGGATGAGCCCGCCAATCCGGCCGGTAGCACCACCGAGATCAGGCCCTAGCACCCCGTCTGGCTTCTAGGGAGAACCATAACAACAAACCATGAGGCACGCATGAGCGATACCACACCCGATACAGTCTGGGACTATCTGATCCAGGGTGCCAAGGTCTTCGACGGTATTGGCGAATTACCGGTCCGCGAAGACATCGCCATCGCAGATGGCAGGGTCGCAGCACGAGGGCCGGACCTTGATCCGCAAAAAGCGCACAAGGTCATCGATGCCACTGAACGCTGGGCCATGCCAGGGTTGTTTGACATTCATACCCACTACGACCTGGAGCTGGAGGTTGCCCCTGGCCTGCCCGAATCCGTGCGCCATGGCACCACCACGGTTGTCATTGCCAACTGTAGCCTGGGGCTGGCGTTTGGCGCACAGCGCAAGGACGGTGCAGACCCGATTGTGGACTGTTACGCCCGAGTGGAGAACATTCCCAAGGACGTCCTGCGGGCGACCGCCGATCGAGTGGACTGGAAGAACCCGAAGGAATACATCCAGCATCTGAACAGACTTAGCCTGGGCCCGAATCTGGTCACCATGGTGCCGCACTCAATGTTGCGGATTGAGGTCATGGGGTTTGACGCCAGCATTTCCCGTGACCCCACGGAAGACGAACTCAATGCCATGGAGGCCTTGCTGGAGCAGGCCATGGATGACGGCTATGCCGGATTCTCCACCGATGCCCTGCCGTTCCATTACCTGGCCAACCAGCCCAATACCCGCAAGACCATACCCACGCAGTTCGCCAAGTACCCGGAAATCAAACGGCTGACGGACGTGGTACGGCGCAAGGGCGGTGTCTGGCAGGCCACGCCACCGAAAGACAGCACCATGGGCACCATCAAGACTTTTCTGCTCAGTTGTGGCCTACTCCACGGCAAACCACTCAGAACAACGGTGGTGGCTGCCCTGGATGTGCAAAGCAACCGCAAGATCGTGCGGCTGGCGAGATTGCTGGCCCGGGTTCTCAATTCCCGCCTTTTGCGGGGTGACTTCCACCTGCAGGCCCTGGCCGCCCCCTTCAAGGTATGGTCCGACGGCGCCGTAACGCCGCTCTCCGAGGAGATTGAGGAACTGCGTATTCTCAATGAGACCGAACTGGAGGACCGTGAAGGCCGGCTGAAAATCCTCAACGATCCAGCCTACATCGAGTCGTTCAAAGCCATGTGGATGAGCGGCAAAACCGGTTTTGGTCTCAAGCGCCTCAAACGACTGGTACGCCTGGAGGACTACGCCTTCAATCGTACCCTGGCGGACATGACCATCGACGTATGCCCCCTGAGAGAATGGCAAGGACTTACCTTTGCCGATGTCTTCGCGCGGGTGAAAGCCGCCAACGCAGAAAAACCACTCGAAGGCAGCGATGCGGAACGGGCCCTGCTGGAAGAACACTTCTCTGGGGTGAAAGACGAAGGCGATTTCGTGCTGGCGATGCTGCGGGCGTTCGACCGTGACCTGAGCTGGTATACCGTGTCCGCGAATCGTAACGAACGCGTTGTCCGCAACCTGCTGATGGATCGGCAACTTCTGCCTGGTTTCAATGACAGTGGTGCCCATCTCACCAACATGGCCTTTTACGACGGCAACCTCAGAGCCCTGAAACTGGCCTCTGACGGCGGCGACATGGATGTAGCGTATATGGTACGCCGTCTCACCCGAGACCCTGCGCGTGTATTTGGCGTCAAAGGGGGTGGCATCGAAGTGGGCGATCAGGCCGACCTTATCCTGGTAGACCCGTCAGCCCTGCGCCGCATGAACCACAACAATACGGTGCAACGTCAGTACCGTGAGGCATTTCAGCACGAGCAACTGGTTAACCGCACCGACGGTGTGGTGCCCCTGGTGATGATTGCCGGTCATCCAGCGTGGCACGGAACGTCGTTCGACAATGCACTGGGTCAGAAAAAAATGGGCACCGTACTGGACACCACCTTCTGACATCCCGCAATCCTGTTGCCAACACTGCCTGAACTCTAATATTGTTCAGGCATGGACAAGAACACACCGGTTCCCCGCCTCGCCTTTCTTTATCCTGGACACGCTGCCGAGGATGACTACCCACGTCTGGCCGGAATGATCTCACCACCAGCTGAGGTGAGAGTCATACATACGGCGTTCGATGAAGATGCACATACCGTTGACGCACTCACCGAAATGGGAAGCCCGGCGCGCCTTACGGAAGGAGCCGGACACCTTGAAAATGCGGATATGGAAGCCGTTTTATGGACCTCCACCAGTGCCAGTTTCGTTCGTGGCATCGACGGTATAGGGGAACAGATCGAGACGCTCGAAAACCTGCTTCATATCCCGGCCTCTACCACGGCCATGGCATTCGCCAGGGCGGTTACCGCCATCAACGCCAGGCGGGTCGCCATCGCGGCTACCTACCCGCGGGACATAGCCCTGCTGTTCAAAACGTTTCTGGAGCACTTCGATATCGAGGTGGTGCACATAAACTGCCGCGGCATTATTACCGCAGCGGAGGTGGGCACGCTGGAGAAAGAGGCCGTATTGAGGTTCGTGACGGACAATGACCACCCGGACGCAGATGCGCTATTGATTCCCGATACCGCATTGCATTCCGCCGCCTGGCTGGAAGACCTGGAGGCAGCGGCGGGCAAGCCGGTACTGACCGCTAATCAGGTCAGCTTCTGGGAGGGGCTGAGGCTGTGCGGCAAACTGACCCCGCAATCCGGCCTGGGTACCCTGTTCCGGGTAGACCCCTGGAACTAGGCCGCCTGTTTTCGCTGCTGCGTTACCACCAGGGCAACCCCGGTGATGGAGATAACACCCCCAATCATCGCAAGCACGCCCAGCCTTTCATCAAACAGCCAGTATGCTTCCAGCGCTGTGACAGGTGGCACCAGATAGAAAAGACTGGCCACCTGTGAGGCAGCACCGCGCCTGATAAGCCACATCAACAGCAGAATCGCCCCGATGGAAACACCGAACACCAGCCAGACCATCGACCAGATCAACGGCTGAGCCCACACCACCTCACGGGTTTCAAACGCAAAGGCACCAACGGCGAAAAACGTTGCCGCAGCACTGTACTGAATGAACGTACCTGCGACGAGATCCGACTGGGTGCCGTTACGTTTCTGGTACACCGTGCCCAAGGATATGCCGCCCAGGGACAGCGCAGCCCAAAGCAGAGTCCAAATCGGGAAATCGGAGGCGGAAGCACCACCGCCGAACTTTTCCAGCAACACCAGTGTTACACCGACCAGGCCCAGTGTCAGCCCCAGCCATTGCCGGCCAGACACACTTTCCTTCAGTACCAGAATCGCTACAGCCGAGGTTACCAGCGGCTGCAGGCCGACAATTAGCGACACGATTCCCGACGGCATGCCCCCCTGAATCGCGTAGTAAACCCCGCCCAGATAACAGCCATGCACCAGCAGGCCTGTGACCGCCAGGTGACCGGCACCACGCCAACCAGGCCAGCGGGTTTTCATTATCCAGGCGAGTACGCTGAGCAGTACCAGCGTAAACAGCATGCGTATCAGCAGGAGCGTAAACGGCTCAGCGAAGGGTAAACCATACTTGGCGCCAATGAAGCCCGTGCTCCACAGCCAAACAAAGAGCGCCGGCACAAAAAACGAATAGAAAATCGGGGGCATACGGTTAACCGAGAGGCAGACGAATGTGAGTCTGCCCACTGTAACCTGTGACTGACAAACAAAACAGATACAGTAAACGGAATTAACAACCAGTACAGATGTTCAGGGCGGGTCTGTATGGCCGGTGCAATTCCGAAACGCCATCTAAATGCTGCCGTTCTTCTTGTCCGAGTCGTCCATCAGTTTGCGCTCGGTTTCATTCCACTGTTCTGATAAAGCGTCGTAGGCGTTGGAGAAGCCCTGCTTGGCACGTTCCCAGGCGGAGGATGAACTGGCCTGCAGCTCGTCATACCATTGCTGGACGCGTTGCCGCTGCTCCTGCAGTGACTCAAGGCTTTTCCTTGACCGTTCCCGGGCCGTGTCACTCATGTCGTCCCAATTCTGATCCAGTTCCTGCTGTAGCGTGTCTATGCGCTTGTCGAGAGCTGAGAGCGTATTTTCAATGGCTGTTTCCGCCTCTGCTTTCTGGTCCGCACCGAACTCCTGCAACGCCTGGCCAAGCTCGCGGGTTTCTTTTTTCAGCGACTCAACCGAAGAATCCCCGGACGATTCCGCCTGCAGGGAACCGGACATGCCAAGTGCAAGAACGAAAGCCAGAGAATAACCGAGTTGTTTGAAGAGCATTGAAATTCTCCCGATATTATTTGGTAGACAGTAACAACTTTTGTCGTAAAACCGCACCTTAGCAAAGCTTAATCAACCGACAATAAAGGTAATTAGACCAACAAAACAATCGTTTGCAGCACAAATCATTCTCTTGCGAAGCGTTTTCGGACTTCCACTATTTGTGGCTTTCAGGCCCATGTGCCACTTTGAAGGTGACGTTACACAACAGGAGAAATACTATGCTCTATTGGGCTATTGTATGCCTGATCGTCGCGGTAATCGCCGGCGTACTTGGTTTTGGTGGTATCGCGGGGACAGCCGCAGGGTTTGCGAAAATTCTGTTCTTTATCTTTCTGGTTCTGCTGGTTATTTCACTGGTGGCCAACGCGCTTCGGGGCAAAGGACCGAAGCCCTAGAAGTCTTCGCGTCCGGCGGCATGTTTTTAACGTGTCGCCGGCATCTGCAACATCACCGCCGATATGTCGTCGCAAACGTCTTCCTGACTCTTACCAACACAATTGACTGCCACGTCCGCAGCCCGCGAGTAAAGCTCAAAACGTTCCCAAAACAGCTGTTCCAGCGACTGATCCGGTCGTCGGGAGATGCCACGGGCGCTGTAATCCCCTATCCTCGCAATGACCACCTCCAGCGGAATATCAAGAAACACCACGAGACCATCAGCTTTCAGGTGGCTCATCGCAGGTTCGCTGTAGACGGCGCTGCCGCCCGTGGATATCACCTGACGCCGCACATCCAGCCTCAGCAATACCTGCTCCTCAATTCGCCTTAGTGCCTGATAGCCATCACCGTCGACAATGTCCTGCAAGGTGCGACCTGCTTCCTCCTGAATCAGCAGGTCCGTATCGATAAACCCCAGGCCAAGCTGTTTTGCCAACAGCACCCCAACCGTACTTTTGCCGCTGCCGGGCATTCCGATGAGTACAAGGTTGCTGCGGGACGTATTCAAAGGCACAGAATCTCCAGGATGTCGCCAACAATGAGAATTGACCGGCTATATTGAGAAAAGTAACACTTTTCCGACAAACATTGCGGTTTCTTCAGGCAATTAACGCCGTATAATCCGCCTTACGGTTGTTATTTACGAATGCAGGCGGTGTTCTTGATCATGCACTCCAAGAGTCAACGATGATAAGCGGCAAAACCCTTCTCACTTCCTCGCTGGCATTTCTGCTACTGGCTTTCGTTGCGCCCGTATCGGCGGACAGTATCAAGCGTATTGTGCACCCCGACGGTACCGTGGAGTACACCAACGTCAAGGGCAGTGGCGACAAGCGTGCGTCAACAAAGGATGAAGTGGTTTACCGCTACACTGACGACAATGGCGTAGTTGCCTACAGTGGTATCCAGCCCGCCAGCTCGAATTTCAGTGTCATCCGGTTCCACTGCTACGCCTGCGATCCGGATTCCAACGTTAATTGGCGCACCACACCGCTGTTCCTGTCGCCCTACCGGGATGAAATCAAGACGGCCGCCAGGGAGTTCAACGTTGACCCCGCTCTGGTTCGGGCTGTCATCCATGCGGAATCGGCGTTTAATGACAAAGCCCTGTCGCCCAAGGGAGCCCAGGGGCTGATGCAGTTAATGCCTGCCACCGCAGAGGAGCTGGGTGTTCGCAATGCCATGGTGGCCCCGGAGAATATTCGCGGTGGAGTCAATTACCTGGCCCGTATGCTCAAGCGCTTCGACGGTGACATCAAGCTGGCAACGGCCGCCTACAATGCCGGCCCGGGGGCCGTCGGGCGCCATGGCGGCATACCACCCTACGCGGAAACCCGCGCCTATGTGGAACGGGTTGGAATCCTTCATCAGCGCTACGCCAGTAACTGACCGGCCTAACCGAACGCCAGCCAGGCGCCCACCAGCATCATCAGACTGCCCGCCACACGGTTAACCGTGCGAACACCACCGCCTTGCTTTAGAGCCTTGCGCAGAGTCTTTCCACCGTGGGCGTAGAGCTGTAGGCAGAGGAACTCCAGGGCCAGTATGATCAGGATGAGAACCGTGAGTTGTGGCGCCATTGGCAGTTTACTGTCGATAAACGGCGGCAATAGCGCAATGAAAAACGCCCAGCCCTTCGGGTTGGCAATAGCGGTCACAAACCCCTGGAGCGCCAATTGCACCCTTGAACTCTCCACCGGTTGCGAATCCTCCTCCGGCATGGCCATTTTGCCCCGGGACTGCCACATCTGGATGCCCAGCCAGGCAAGGTAGGCGCCGCCTACAACCTTGAATACGTCGAAGGCCGTCGGGTACTTCAACATGAAGGTTGCCACACCTACTGCCGCCGCAGTCGCCACTACCGCCACGCCAACCAGCTCCCCGGCCATCATCCACAGCGCCCGTTTCACGCCAATGGTAATACCAAGGGACAGCGCCAGGGTCATACACATGCCCGGCGTAATGGACACCACAAAAAACGTCGGGATAAACGCGGACAGCAGGGCCAGGTTCAGTGACATCACAGACAGACTCTTACGTTGAGAGAAACCGAACTCTTAATTATACAGTCCACGCAGATAATGCAACCCGGACAGCTGAGCCATCTGCCCACGAATCCAGGCCACCCTCTCCCATACATAGGACGAGGGGCTGGCGGCACTGAGCACTTTCGGATTGGGAAGAACCGCAGCAAGCCGTGCTGCCTGGGTTTGCGACAGCCGGCTCGCGGGAATGCCGAAAAAGGCCCAACTGGCAGCCTCAACACCGTAGATCCCATGGCCGAATTCGGCGATATTCAGGTACACCTCCATGATCCGACGCTTCGGCCAGATAGCGTCGATACCGAGCGCCAGTCCGGCCTCCAACGACTTGCGCACGAAACTGCGTCCGTTCCACAGGAACAGGTTTTTTGCCGTCTGCTGGGTGATGGTGCTGGCGCCCCGCAAACCCTGGCCCGCACGGTATTCCGCAAGTGCCTTGCGAATGGCGCTGAAATCCACCCCCTGATGGTACGGAAAGCGTTGATCCTCACTGGCCACCACTGCCAACGGTACCCAGGGTGATATCTCGTCCAGGCTAACCCACTCCTGTCTGAGCTCGTGGCTGGAACCGGAAAACAGATGCCCCAGCATGAAGGTGGACGTCGGCGGATTCACGAACCGTAGCAGGACAATCAATGCGATTATCAGCAGCAAAAAGCCCACCAGTAACCAGGCAAGCGCGCGCAGGGATTTTTGGATCACGGATCGTTGAGCCACGGTGTTATCATCACCCAGGTTTGGGAATCACGGAGAAAGTCGGAAAGACTATAACATTGCCACTATGAAGCTTTCCCGAATTCTCAGTAATCAAAACGGTGTCAGCCGCAAGCAGGCCAACGCCCTGGTCGCGGCCGGAACGGTTACAGTGGACGGTTGTATCTGCAGGGAGACAGCCTGGGAAGTCGACCGTTTCAGCACTGTAGCCTGCAACGGCAGGGTTATCCAGCACGGGGACCGGGCCCACTACCTGATGCTGAACAAACCGGCCGGATACCTCAGTGCCACGGCGGACAAGATTCACAAAACCGTAATGGAGCTGATCGACCCGGAACTGCGAAAAGACCTTCACATTGCCGGCAGGCTTGACCGTGCCAGCACCGGTTTGTTGATACTGACCAATGACGGAACCTGGTCACGAAGGCTTACGGAGCCCAGGGTAAAGCTCCCCAAAGTCTATCGGGTCACCACGGTCGAACCGGTTTCAACCGATGCCATAGAGCGCTTCGCACAGGGAATCTGGTTCGAATACGAACAACTGACCACCTCTCCTGCGCGCCTGGAACCACTGTCTGCCAACGAATCCAGGGTAACGATCTACGAAGGCCGCTATCATCAGATCAAGCGTATGTTCCACGCAACGGGCAACCGTGTGAGTAGCCTGCACCGGGAACAAATGGGTGCGATAACACTGGACCCAACGCTGAAGCCCGGGGAATTCCGATCACTCACCACCCGCGAAATTATTCTGGAATAACAACGAAACAGGGGGCGGTTTCCCGCCCCCTGTGATCGCCTGTCTTCGATGGCGATCAGTTACATTGGCCGGCTTCGAACACGCCGCTGTCGGTCTCCTTCACCCAGCTGTAGGTGCCGGATACCGCGCCCAGGTAATCGTTACCACCGGTGGTGTAGTACCCCCCTGAATAGTACGCCCGGCCAGCGGTATCATGGTTGAGATGGGTATCGTTCCAGTCCTGGCAGGTGACATCGCCGCCGGAGCCACCACCATCACCGCCTCCGCCGGTTCCGCTGCAAGCGCTGGGTTCGGACGTATACCAGAGCCCCGGATCGCCCTCATAGAGGGTGACATTGCTCCAGGTGTCGAAGGAGCCCCCAATGTCGATGTCGTCGCCACTGGCATAGGCCCTCAGGTTGGAGTTACCTCCAGCGTAGGCCCGGTTTGCCGAAATGTGGGCATTGGGCGACGCTGTCGCCTGCTCGCAGGTCTCGGTAGGTGCGTTGGGGTCATACACCTCGACCTGACGGCTTTTCGTCGTGGTATTGCTGTCGCTGTCAGTCGCACTGTAGTCGCAGGTGTAGGTTCCGACCGTTGACGTATCCACCGCACTGCAGTCAGCCGTTACCGTCAGTGAACCGTCCTCGGCATCCTGCCCGGTGGCACCCGGATCGGTAAACGTGGTGTTGATCGCCACGGTCATCGGGTTATCGCCGATTAGTGTGATGACCGGAAAACCCTCGGGCTCGGTTCCATCGCGGCTGTGGCGGTTAAAGAAATCCCAGATGATATCCGGATAGCTGGGCCCCACCCTCACGGACCATTTGCCATTATTACCATGCTCTCCGCCAACCCAGTAGTGACCATGATTGGTATCCTGGGTATTGGGGGTCGACAGGGGGCCGTCCAGGTAGACGGTTTCAACCACCGAACGCGCTCCGTTGGTGCCATCCTGGGTATAACGGATGTGCTCGCAGCTGTGGTTGTTCTGATAATAGGGTGAACAGGCGACTGACGAGGCGTAGGCCTGGCCCGTGGTCTGGAACCCGGACTCGCCAAACACCTGCAGGTGCGCATCCCGGGTGTTATCAGCCGCCTCTTTCAGCACGGTACAGTCGTTCTCGTTCTGCAACACCATGAGCGGGATCGGATACTGGTCGTCCACCTCCGACTGCATGTCGGAGGATACCCGCGATACGCTGTGAAACGTCGCACTACCGGGGCACTGTCCGGACAATGAGACAGACGCAGAATCCTCACCGTACGGCAGGCCCGAGGCAGGCGCGGCCGCCGCCCAGTATTCGTTATGGGCCACCGAGGCTACGGTTGCCATGGCACCGCCGGAAGACAGGCCGGTGATATAACGGAGATTGGCGTCAATGGTGTAATTGGATTCAACAGCCTGTGCAATCTGGTGCAGGTCCTCCACTTCGCCAGCGCCTTCATGGCGATGGTGATCAAACCAGAAGCCCCAACAGTTTTCATTACGCAGCCCGTCGTAGCTGGTAATGAAGGGGGCAACCAGAATGAATCCGTACTCATCGGCTGCGGCTTTCAGCCCCCAGTCATTGAGCACGTCGTTGTTGGTCTGTTTGCAACCATGCAATGCCATCACCATGGGTGCAGGCGATTGCACGCTCGAGGGCACGTACACCTTGTAGTTACGGGCCCTGGACTGATTGTAGGATTGTTGTGGCAGGGTATAGGAATCTGTCTGGCCCGCGACCGCGGGAAGAGCAGGAATCATCAGGGCGGCGGAGGCCAGCAATGCCGATAGCGTGCCACCGCGCACCTGACGTGCGATGAGTTGGAACATCTTGAGCTCCTTTTATTGGATTTATTGTTCGGCAGTGTTGCAACTGAAAGATACGTGCCAGGATTGCAGGTTGCTGATTTCCCTCATCCCAGGGATTGTTCCGAATAACGATATGCCCGGAACGCCGGACAGAGGTGTCCGCGCGCCCGGACGGCCAAAAGCCTGCACGGGCAGTCATCCGCTTAACTTTCAGGTACCCTGCCCTTATTCGCCCTTACACACAGGAGCCACCATGACCCCAATAGCCATCGACATTGTTTCCGATATTGCGTGCCCCTGGTGCGCCATTGGTTATGCCCGCCTGGAAAAGGCGATGGACGCCCTGAAAGACGACATGGACTTCACTGTTGCATGGCATGCCTTTGAGCTGAACCCGGACCCATCCGGTGACGGCGAACCCATCCTGCCCGCCCTGAGCCGCAAATACGGCCGCAGCGAGGACGAGATGAGAGCCAATCAGGCGCAGATGATGGATATTGCCAAGGGGCTGGGACTGAACTTCGAGAAGCTACAGGAACGTCACACTCGCAACACCTTTGACGCCCACAGGCTGGTGAAGTGGGCCGGTGAACAGGGCAAGCAGACCGATATGAAACTGGCGTTTTTCGAGGCCTATTTCGGACGCGCCGAGAATATCTCCAATCCGGATACGCTGATCCACTGTGTGGAAACGATTGGCCTGGACGGCTCGCAAGCGCGCGAGGTACTGGCGTCTGACCAGTATGCAGAGGCTGTTCGGGAGGAAGAGGCACAGTATCAGCAGGCAGGTGTGTCGGCAGTTCCTGCTTACATCATTAACCAGAAGTACCTGATATCCGGTGCGCAGGAGCCAGACACCCTGATCAACGCATTCCGGGAGATCGCTGACTCTGCGTAACCCAAACCCTTGCAACGCCCTTCCCTGGGCGTTGCAAGGTGACAGGTCGTTACTCGGATGCTGCAATCAGGCTGGCGTTGCCACCCGCCGCCGTGGTGTCCACACACAGGTGGCGCTCAATCACAAACCTCTGGTCTAGCTTGTGTTCGGTGATCAGCGGTAACAGCGCACCTTCCCGCTTCGCCAGGGCCTGACGGTACTCCTTCAGCAAGGACGGCTCAGCGCAGCTTACGGCTGCCTGGAAACCACGCGCCTGGGACAATGCCTCTGGCTCCAACAGGCCCTCAATACCCACGATCGGCAAACCGGCCTTGGCAGCACGGTCAACCGTATCCTGGGTGCCCGGCGCAACCACAACCACCTTGTTGCCCTGGGACAGAGCCATTGCAGCCTGCTCCAACGCGGTTTCCTTGTCCGGACCAAGACAGAGCACCACACCCCGGGCATGATTGCTCAGGCGGTTCAGCTCACCCGTTGGCCCCGGCAATTCCTCGGCATGGGCGTCCAGCGGTGCTGGCACATCACCGAAAACAGGCTTCATGGCTTCAATTCTGGGCTCCGGCGCAGGCGCTTTCACATCCACTACCTTGCCAATCAGCCCTTCAAGCTTCTTGATATCCACCGCTTTGGCACTGACATCCGCCGGGCGTTCAACCGTTTCGCCTTTCAGGAAACGACGCACGTACTGCGGGCCGCCGGCCTTGGGGCCGGTACCGGAAAGACCTTCACCACCGAACGGCTGAGAGCCGACAATGGCACCGATCTGATTGCGGTTAACATAGGTGTTGCCAACCTTGATACGGCTGGCGATGCGTTCGACGCGGCGGTCAACCCGGCTGTGAACACCGAAGGTCAGTCCATAGCCCTTGGCGTTAACGCTATCGACGACTTTGTCCAGGTCCTTGGCCGCGAATGTGGCCACATGCAGCACCGGGCCGAAGATTTCCTCTTCCAGCTCTTCAATGCCGCTGACACTGATCACCGCAGGTGACACGAAGTTGCCTTTCTCCGGCACCGTCATTTTCTTCATCAGCCGGCCCTTGGCTTCATATTTGTCACAGTGGTCGACAATCTTTTTTCTGGCCGTCTCATCGATGACCGGGCCAACATCGGTGGACAGTAACCAGGGATCACCAATGCCCAATTCATCCATCGCGCCATACAGCATTTCCAGCAGGTGGTCGGCAATGTCTTTTTGCACATACAGCATGCGCAGTGCAGAACAGCGCTGGCCCGCGCTCTGGAAAGATGACGCCAGAACATCCCGCACCACCTGTTCCGGCAGCGCCGTGGAGTCCACGATCATGGCGTTCAGACCACCGGTTTCCGCCACCAGGGTGGCATCGGGGGCCATGTTCTCGCTCATCTTCTTGTCGATGCGCTGGGCCGTCGCAGTCGAGCCGGTGAAGCAAACGCCGGCGACCCGCGAATCGGATGTCAACGCCCCGCCAACCGTCGCACCGGTGCCCGGCAGCAACTGGATCACATCTTCCGGAATACCGGCCTGGTGCATCAGCTCCACGGCCCTTACCGCCAATAGCGAGGTCTGCTCGGCCGGCTTGGCCAACACAGCATTGCCTGCTACCAGGTTGGCAAGAATCTGGCCGGTAAAGATCGCCAGCGGGAAGTTCCAGGGCGAAATACACACCACGACTCCGCGCGACTCACCGCTGTCCTTGTAGCGAATACCTTCGTTGGCATAGAACTGGGCGAAGTCCACCGCCTCCCGAATCTCAGCGACGCCATCCAGCAGCGACTTACCGGCTTCGCGGGTGGCCAGCGCAAACAGCTCGTAGGCATTTTCCTCATACAGGTCAGCGACCTTGCGAAGACACTCGGCCCGCTCTTCGGCGGACCGGGCCGACCAGGCCTTGAAGCCTTCCTGAGCTGCGGTGATTGCTGTGTTCACGTCCTCCTCGGACGCCTGCGTCACATGGCCAACCGTGTCTTCCGCGTCGGCGGGATTACGGACCATTTGCACTTCCGCACCGGATACTTCGCCAGCGATGATCGGACCGCCTTTCCAGCGATGGTCACGATAGGCGTCCCGGCCTTCGTTGATTTCCGCAACCGTCACCGGATCGGTGATGTCCCAACCCTTGGAGTTTCTGCGCTGTTCGCCGAAGAGCTTGAAGGGGTGGACGATCGCCTTGCTTGAGATATTACTGCCCATCTCTTTAACGGAGTCTATCGGGTCTTTGGCGATTTCTTCCGGCGTAATGCTCTTGTCCACGATCTGGTTCACGAAGGAACTGTTGGCGCCATTCTCCAGCAGGCGACGTACCAGATACGCCAACAGGTCTTTGTGGGGGCCAACCGGGGCATAAATCCGGCAAGGCACACCACTGGTTTTCAACACTTCGTTGTGGAGTGATTCACCCATACCGTGCAGGCGCTGAAACTCATAGTTATCCACGCCTTTGGATTTGGCCAGCTCGAGCACCGCCGATACCGAGTGGGCATTGTGGGTGGCGAACTGCGGATAGATCCGGTCGGTCATGTTCAGCAGCTTGGTTGCGCAGGAGAGGAACGAAACGTCACTGCAGGCCTTGCGGGTGAATACCGGGAAACCGCTCAGGCCCATTACCTGGGCGCGTTTGATCTCGGCGTCCCAGTACGCGCCTTTTACCAGGCGCACCATAAAGCGACGGTCGTACTTCTCAGCCAGCCCGTACAGCCAGTCCAGCGCGAAGGCTGAACGCTTGCCGTAAGCCTGAACCACAACACCAAAACCGTCCCAACCGGCCAGTTCCGGGTCCGCGACCAGGGCTTCAATGACGTCAAGGGACAGATCAAGCCGATCCTGTTCCTCGGCATCAATATTGAACCCCATATTGGCCGCTGCGGCCTTCTTTACCAGCTCTTTGGCGCGGGGTAGCAGTTCGTTCATCACCCGCTCTTTATTGCCATATTCGTATCGGGCCAGTAGTGCGGACAGTTTGACGGAGATACCCGGATTCTTGCGCACATCGCCTTTGCAGGCCTTGGCAATGCTATCAATGGCATTGGAGTAGGAGTCGAAATAGCGCTTGGCGTCCTCATCGGTGCGGGCAGCCTCACCAAGCATGTCATAGGAATAGGTATACCCCTTTTCCATGTATTCTTTGGCTTCGTCCTGGGCTTCGTCGATATCACGGCCCAACACGAACTGACGGCCCATTTCCTTCATGGCCTGACCGGCAACCGTGCGAATGACCGGCTCGCCGAAACGCTTCAGCAGCTTGCGCAACGTGTCACCCACGCTGTGTCGCTCAGAGTCTTTCAATAGATTGCTGGTCATCAACAGCGCCACGGTCGCCGTATTGATCAGTGCTGAGGACGCCTTGCCTACGTGAGTACCCCAGGCGCCAGAAGTGACCTTGTCTTCGATCAGCTCGTGAATGGTCATATTGTCCGGCACACGCAGCAACGCCTCAGCCAGACACATCAGTGCAACGCCTTCCTTGGTCGTGAGGCCGTACTCCGCCAGGAATTTTTCCATAATGGTGGACTTGGCATTCTTGCGGACGCTGCGTACCAGATCGGCGGCGCGCTCCGAGATTCCATCGCGCTCTGCCCGGGTCAACTGGGCGCCAGCAATCATCTCACTAATCACCTTGTGTTCGTCCGCGAGGTAATAATTGCGGATGGCCTGCCGGCTATCGACCAGTGTGGGAGTCTCTGATTGCTGCGGTCTCATGGTTGAACCCTCTCAGTTGTTTATCTTTCCCGCATTCTACCGGGAACGACAAAGACTATTTGACTGTAAAAACCATACAAGCGCGACGTTCAGGCTTTTTTGGTTAATTAAAATTTACATTTTTCCTGTGAAATGATTAATTTTCAGACGAAAACACCCTGACAGATGACTAAGCTGCCTTTGCAGCCAGCTCCCGAAGCACGCCGTGGGCCACCGAGAACACGGCACAATCCACGTCACTCGCGGCCTGCATATCAGCCAGCATCTTTTGCCAACGGCTCAACAGAGCCTGCTTGTCTTCACGCCAACGTTCAAGCGACTGCTCAGGAGACATCGATCCGCCCCCTTCGGACGCGAAGGACAGTACACTCGCGGTCAGGTTCCGCAACTGGTGGTCCAGTTCGTCCCTGTAATGAAGCGTCGCCAGTACCTGCCAGTGCCCTCGGGCCTTGAAGGCACGCATCTGACGGTCCAGCCAGGTCAGTTTGAGACCTTCACCCAAGCTGAAGTACACCCAGGCCACCGACTCAAGATCCCGATCCAACTGACGACCAATCTCGATAATATCCATCAGCCAATAGCGGCTTTCTGCAGAGGCGGCATAGGCTGCCAGTTTTTCCGGAACATGGTGCTCACAGTATTTATCATAGCGTTCCTGCCACCGACTTGCAGGAATCACCGCCTCCAGGCTCTCTGTCGACGCCAACACCTCTGCCAGCGGCCGCTGATAGTGGGCAACACAGGCTTCCGGGTCCAGGTCAGCCCGGCGATTGTGCAACAGCCAGCTGGTACTGCGGGTAACCAGGCGAATCACATCGCTGAACAACTCCGCCTGCACGCCGGCACTGATTTTCCCGTCAAGCGCTTCGATCGCTTTCCACTGGGTTTCTACGTCATGGATCTGGAGGGAGATCAGGTAGCCGGCGGCAATCCGGCCACAGTCGGCACCGGTGGCATTACGCAGCTTGTCCGCCCAACTGATGCCCATGCGATTCACCATATCGTTGGCAATCTGCGTTGCAGCGATTTCCCCGCGCAGGGGATGGGCATCGATCGCGTCTGGAAAACGCTTGAGCAACGAGCCCGGGAAAGCGGAGTACAGGGCTGCGGAGAAACGATCGTCGTGAACAATAGGCGCAGCCTGCAACGCCTGCTTCAGTTCAATCTTGGCGTAGGAAATCAACACCGAAAGCTCAGGGCGAGTCAGCCCCGAAGCACGCTCTCGCCGCGAGCGGAGTTCCTCGTCGTCGGGCAGAAATTCGAGGGACCGATCAAGTTTCCCCTCTGCCTCCAACCGCCGCATCAGGCGTTCGTACTCGTCCGTAGTGGCAACCGCCCCCGTGGCGGCCAGGCTCAGAGCCATGGCCTGACGGTAATTATTCCGCAGCACCAGCTCCGACACTTCCGGAGTCATTGCCCGGAGCATCTGGTTACGCTGCCTCAGCGTCATCTTCCCGCTTCGCACCCGCTCGTTGAGCAGAATCTTGATGTTTACTTCATGGTCCGAACAGTCCACCCCACCGGCATTATCAATAAAGTCGGTATTGGCGGCACCACCGGTTCTGGCAAAACCGATGCGAGCAAGCTGGGTGAAACCGAGGTTTCCGCCCTCACCAAGGACCCCGCATTGTAGCTGGTGGCTGTCTATCCTTACGGCATCGTTGGACTTGTCGCCGACGTCGTCATGGGTCTCGCCAGCCGCTTTCACGTAGGTGCCGATACCACCATTCCAGAGCATGTCCACCGGGGCCTGCAACAGCGCACTGATCAACTCATTGGGCGGCAGGCGGGTTTCACGGATGCCGAGGCGTGCCTGCATCTGTGGCGACACGGGAATCCATTTGGCAGCCCGTGAGAACACACCACCACCCTCGCTGATCAGTTCTGCACTGTAGTCCTCCCAACTCGATCCCGGCGTTTCAAACAGGCGCTTGCGTTCGGCGAACGACGCCGCTGCATCCGGCTCCGGATCCACAAAGATGTGCAGGTGATTGAAGGCTGCCACAAGGCGAATGCGATCCGACAGCAGCATACCGTTGCCAAACACGTCCCCGCCCATGTCGCCAATACCCACAACGGTGAATTCGTCGGCCTGGGTGTCGATGCCTTTCTCAAGGAAATGACGTTTGACCGACTCCCAGGCGCCCTTCGCGGTAATACCCATTTTCTTATGGTCGTACCCCTCACTGCCGCCGGAGGCAAAAGCGTCACCAAGCCAGAAGCCGTATTCCCCGGAAAGCCGGTTCGCAATGTCAGAGAAGGTCGCCGTGCCTTTGTCGGCGGCCACCACCAGGTAGGTGTCATCGGCGTCGTGACGGACCACGTCAACCGGTGGCACTACGCTGCCTTCATTCAGGTTGTCGGTCAGGTCCAGCAAACCGCGGATGAATGTCTGGTAGCAGGCAATACCCTCTTCTCTCAGTGCCTCGCGTGAGCCGCCTTCCGGAGGCTGCTTGACGATAAAGCCCCCTTTGGCACCCACGGGTACGATGACCGAATTCTTGACCTGCTGGGCCTTCACCAGCCCGAGTATCTCTGTGCGGTAGTCTTCGCTACGGTCGGACCAGCGCAAACCACCACGGGCCACGGCGCCTCCCCGGAGATGAACCCCTTCCACCCGAGGGGAACACACGAATACCTCGAAACGCGGGCATGGCTTGGGAATATCCGGGATGCTGGAAGGATCGAGTTTAAGCGAGATATAGCCTTTGAACTCGCCGGTGTCCTGGCGTTGGAAATAGTTGGTTCTGAGGGTGGCCTTGATCAGTACATAAAACCGCCGGAGGATACGGTCGTCGTCAAGGCTTGTTACGGCGTCGAGAGCCTCAAGAATCCGGTTCTCGATGTGCTCGGATTCAGATTCCCGATTGCCCAAAACAGGATCGAAACGAGCGCTGAAGAGGGCGACCAGCAACGCCGTGATATCCAGGTGCCGGGCCAGGGTGTCGGCAATAAAGGGCTGGCTAAATCCGAAGCGCAACTGCTTGATGTAGCGGGAGTAGGCTCGCAGCAGGCTGACTTCACGCCAATTCAGACCCGCCGCCATCATCAACTGGTTGAAGTCGTCGTTTTCAGCGAAACCATTCCAGATTTCCCGGAACCCTTCCTGAAGTCGCGGTTTGGCCGCTTCGACATCTGCGCCACGGCAGCGGGAATGACATTCCACGGTAAAATCACTGACACCGAACTGCTCGCCGTCACGCCGCCGAATACGATACGGGTGCTCCCCCAACACTCGCATGCCAAGATTCTCAAGGATCGGAATCACATCTGACAGAATCACCGGCTTGCCCTGACTGTAGAGCTTGAAGTTCAGTTCCTGCTCTCCCTGCTCCGATGATGTGTAGAACCTCATGGGCACATCAGAACTGAGGGCAATGGACTGGATTTGCTGGATATCGCCAGCGGCCTCCGCGACGGAGAATCTCGATCGGTAACTCGAAGGGAACCCGCCGCTGAACATCCCCGCCCAACGCTTTCCTTCCGCTTTACCCAACACCTCGGTCAAACGGCGGTGCAGCGCGTCGTCCCAGGACTGGGACTCCTCCAGCATCGTCGCCACAACGTCACGCAGATGGCCGGAATCGTCCGGGTCGTAGTCCTCACCCTCCAACGCCTCGGAGAGCTGTTCCAGGAGGGTTTGCTTTTGAGGGGAATCGGAATGGGTCATCGGAGATCTCCGGGGATATCAACTGGGGCATGTATGACGGAACATCCCCAGTATAGACAACTCACGAAAGACTCTTTGCCCATAAAGTTTTAAAATGCAGGCAATTTGATTATATTCTTGGCTTTGTATAGCCGTATATCCATATCGAGAAATAAGTTATGGTCGAATTGGACAGGATCGATCACTCCATCATCCGCGAACTGCAAAAACACGCACGGGTGACCGTCACCGAACTGGCGTCACGTGTTGGTTTGTCAAAAACCCCCTGCCAGGTCCGTATGAGGCGCCTCGAAGAACAGGGCTATATCACGGGTTACACAGCCCTGATCAATCAGACCAAACTCGGACAGAGTCATATTGCCTTTGCCCAGGTCACCCTGAACGACACCAGCAGCAATGCCCTTGCGGCCTTTAACCATTCGGTGAAGCAGATTTCAGCGGTAGAGCAATGCCACATGATTGCCGGCAACTTCGACTACCTGCTGAAAGTACGCACGCGGAACATGGCAGAATACCGGCAAGTGCTGGGGGAGCAGATATCGGCGCTGCCCCATGTGTTGCAGACCAGCACGTTTGTGGTCATGGAGAATGTGAAAGACGCGGGGCTATGAGCCACAACGGCACCGAAAGCCCCGCTATCGGGTAAGCCGAGGATCAAACCCGCCCCAGAAACCGCCGCTCATCGACATTGACCTTAATGCGGTCGCCCGTGGAAATATGCTCGGGCACCTGCACCACCAGGCCGGTGGTGAGCCTGGCCGGCTTGGTGCGGGCAGTGGCCGAGCCACCCTTTACCGACGGGTCGGTTTCTTCGATCAGCAGGTCCACCGTAGGGGGCAAATCCAGCGCCACTGGCGCATCGCTCACCAGAACCACCATCAAGCCCTGAGTCTCTTCGTTGATGAACAGCAGTTCATCGGCAATGGCCTCGCCATTCAGGCTGTACTGCGTATAGTCCTCGCTATCCATGAAGACGTACTCCTCGCCATCCGAATAGGAGAACGTTGCTGGCCGACGGACCAGATCCGCCAGGTTCAGCATATCGGAGTCCTTGAAGGTCTGGTCGATCTTGTAGCCGGTTACAACGTCGTAAAGGCGCATGCGATACAGGCTGCCACCGGCACGCCCCTGCGGGACAGAACGCTCAATATCTTTTACGAAGTAGACACCACCTTCGTACTCGATCGCCGAATTCTTTTTGATTTCACCTGCTTTTGGCATTGCTACGGATTCCGGAATTTAAAGTGGGACAAACAGGGTGCTGATATATCATGAAGCGACGACGCTGGCGAGAGGCCCGACACCAAAATCAGGACACCAGCGCCCGCAAGTCCGCCAGAAAGCGATCAACCTGCTCCGGGGTGGTCGACCAGGAGCACATCAAACGGGCACTTCCGCCGATGAAATTGTAGAACTTCCACCCTTTGTCGCGCAGCGCCGCCTGCACCGGGTCAGGCATTTCTACAAATACGCCGTTCACTTGCCTGGGGTAACGGAGCCCGATACCCGGCAAGCCTTCCAGGCCCTTCGCCAGTCGCTCTGCGCAGGCATTCGCGTGCCGGGCATTCTCCAGCCATACATTACCTTCAAGCAGCCCGCACCAGGGCGCGGAAATGTAGCGCATCTTTGACGCCAATTGCCCCGCCTGCTTGCAGCGCCATTCGAAGTCCTCTGCCAACGCACGATTGAAGAACACAACGGCCTCCCCCAGAGCCAGGCCGTTCTTGGTGCCCGAGAAACACAGTACGTCCACGCCAGCTTTCCAGGTAATCTCGGAAGGGTGCACATCCAGCGCCGCTACGGCATTGGCGAAACGAGCTCCGTCCATATGGATATTCAAGTTGAAACGATCAGCCGTTTGCCGGATCGCGCGTAGCTCGTCTGGAGAATAGACAGTACCCACCTCAGTTGCCTGGGTCAGGCTCAGGGCCTTGGGTTTGGGGTAGTGGATATCCGTGCGCTTGGTGACCAGGTGCTCAATACTCTCTGGCGTCAGCTTGCCGTTCGGCCCCTGCCCCAAAAGCAGTTTTGCACCGTTGGAAGCGTACTCCGGCCCGCCACACTCGTCGGTCTCGATGTGCGCCAGTTCGTGGCAGATCACACTGTGGAATGACTGCCCCATGGATGCCAGTGCCAGTGAGTTTGCGGCAGTGCCGTTGAACACAAAAAAGACATCGCAGTCGGTATCGAATAGGCCCCGAAGCCCATCGGCGGCTCGTTGTGTCCAGCGGTCTTCCCCATACGCTGGCTCGTCAGAACCATTCGCCTCGGCCATTGCGGACCAGGCTTGCGGGCAAATGCCACTGTAATTATCACTGGCAAACTGTTCTGACTCAGACACGGGCATACTCCTGGAAGGCTGTATCGAAAAGACTGATAAGACCTTAACTCTATTTGCAAAACTCCGAATTTGCTACTCAGAAAAGTGCTTTCCTCAGCTCGTCACGACATGCCGCCGAACACAGACCTACGAGTGAGAATGCCACCTGAAATCATTAATCATAATGAGATTGATTTGCATTATTTAATCCGGCTGATATGATTGCCGCCATCCAACATGAACATCCGTTCATTTCTCTCCCAGCGTTTTCCGGAGGTTTTCGATGGCCCAGTCTCCCACCCCGCACCAGCTCACGCTGGCGATCAGGCGCACACTAACCCTTTTGGCAACCTGCTCGGCAATCTGTGTTCCAGCTATCGCGGCTGCGCAGGACGATGCCAGCGAACCAACGAGCCTGGGAGAGCTGGTTGTATCCGCAACCGCTTTGAAAGTGGAAGCCCCGTTGATGGAAACCCCCCGGCCCGGCTCGGTGGTGGAGCAGGAGGAACTGGAAGAGCGCAACGTGCAGGCGCTTGATGAAACCTTCCGCTACCGTGCCGGGGTGCTCTCGGGACAGTATGGTGAGGACAACGATACCGACTGGTTGAAGATACGTGGTTTCGACCAGTCGACTTATCAGGACGGCCTGCGAATCTATCGCGAGGGGTTCTACCAGTGGCTACCTGAACCCTTTGGCCTGGAGCGCATAGAACTGCTCAAAGGCCCTGCGTCCATTCTGTACGGCGAAGCGCCTCCGGGTGGTGTCATCAATGCAATCAGCAAGCGACCTACCGATACTGTTCAGGGCCAGATCAATCTGCAGGCAGGAACCGATGAGCATCGCCAGCTTGGGGTCGATACGTCCGGACCCGTCGGCGATCGAAACGATCTCAGCTACCGTCTGGTTGGCTTGTACCGCTATAACGAAGGCGATCTGGGTTTCACCGAGAACGAGCGCTACTACCTGGCCCCAAGCCTGACCTGGGAGATGTCTGACAGCACCGAGCTCACCTTATTGGCAAGTATCCAGAAGGACGACGCCATTCCGACCAATCCGTTCAAGCTGCCATTTGGCACCATAGACGACACGCCTTTTGGCAAAGTGGACCCGTCCACCAACTACAGCGAGCCAGGCTACGACACCAACGAACGCACCCAGTCAGCCATCGGCTATTCACTGAGTCATCGCCTAAACGACACCTGGACCTTCGAGCAGGACTTCCGCTACAGCCAGGTAGACCTGCTGTTACGCAGCAGCTTTATCTTCTTCCAGACAGGTCCGCGGGAAGGTCAGCGCTATCTGGTCTACCGGGACGGCGAGATCAACAGCTGGACAATCGACAATCGCCTGGTGGGCAAGTGGTTTACCGACCGCACCGAACACACGTTGCTGTTCGGGGTGGACTATCAGGATCTTGAAAACGAGGGCAAACAGAACGGCGCTGGAGGATCTACTCCGTTTGGCGGTCCTATCGACCTGTTCGACCCGCAGTACGGCAACTTCACGCCAATCACTGCCACAGATCTGATCGTACAGGACATCAACAAGCAGCAGACAGGCTACTACCTGCAACATCAACTGCGCCTGGATGATCGCTGGGTGTTCCTGGCCGGTGGTCGCTTTGACCAGGCCGAAGTCGACAGCGTTAATCGTACGGCCGGCACACGCCAGGAAGCCGATGCTGATGAATTCTCCCTCTCCGGTGGTGTGATGTATCTGGCGGACAACGGATTCTCGCCCTACATGTCCTACACCGAATCATTTCAGCCTATTTCAGGTACTGATGGCACTGGCGACCTTTACGAACCAAGGAAAGGCAAGCAATTGGAGGCCGGCGTCAAAATCGCTCCGGACGATCTGGATGGCTACGTAACAGCGGCGATTTACCGGATCGAAGAAGAGAATTCCCTCGGCACCAGCCAAAGCGGTTTCCAGATCCAGGACCGGGAGCGCACCACGGCTGGCTTTGAACTAGAGAGTGTCAGCTACCTGACCGACCAACTGGAACTGACCGCCGCGTACACGTACAGCGATGCCACGATCAAGGAAACCGAGACCGACAACAGCGAACGCGCAGCCCCGCTTATCCCTAGACATATGGCGTCAGCCTGGCTGGATTACAGTTTCGTCGACCACGTGCCAGGCCTGAAAATCGGCGGCGGCGCACGCTATGTGGGCTCTACTCGCGACGGCACGACCGATGTTCCCTCGTACACGGTTCTGGACCTGATGGCCCAATACGATGTAACCCGCAACTGGCAGGCACAGGTGAACGTCACCAATGTTGCGGACCGGGAATACGTCGCAAGCTGTGATTACTGGTGCTACTACGGCGAAGCCCGCAGCGTGGTTGCCAGCGTCCGCTACCGTTGGTGAAGGGCTCACACACAAACTTGCTTGACGAAATAAACCCGAACACGGCAATCTGCGTATCACGAGGCAACTTTTCACACACCCGTTGGCGACTCCTGCATGTCTGAACCGTTCAGTTCATCCACCACTGGCCGCGCCCCATCAGGCGCGGAGTCGCCATCCATGTCAGAGTCCCCCGACCAACTCAGCCAGCTTCTTAAGGGCGTTGCCGCAAAAGACCGCGCAGCGTTTGCAACACTGTATGAAGCAACGGCGCCGAAACTTCTTGGTACCATCACCCGTATCTTGAATAACCGGGGCTGGGCCGAGGAAGTCGTTCACGATACGTATATCAAGATCTGGCGAAAAGCGGATCAATTCGACGCGTCCAAGGCCTCTGCGATTACCTGGATGGTCACCATTGCCCGCAACGGTGCTATCGACGAGTTGCGAAAGCAGCCGGCAAGTCGCAAGGCACCGGAAGATGAGCTGGAGCAGCTTGCCAGCAAAGTACCCAATGCCCAATCACAAGTGGAAAGCCAGCAGACCGTGAACCAACTGAACCTTTGCCTGGAGGAACTGGAAAAAGACCGCCGCGACATGGTGCGGCTGGCCTATCTGAACGGCTGGTCCAGAGCAGATCTGGCCACGCATTTTGATCAGCCGGTCAATACCGTCAAAACTTGGCTGCATCGGGCACTGAAACAACTGAAGGGGTGTCTCACACCATGACCGACCGCGACGATCTGGACATGCTTGCAGCAGAGTTCGTCCTGGGCACACTGGAAGCCCGGGAGCGGGCCGCTGTGGCCGTGCGTCGGCAAAGCGAACCGGATCTCGACGAAATGATCACTGCCTGGGAGCAGCGCCTGTCTGCTCTGGCGGATGAAGTAACGCCGGTCACGCCAGACCCTGAGCTGTATCAACGGATTGCACAACACATCGATGCCCTTGAGACGCGCCAAGCGAGTGTTGGTACTGACAGCCACGATCAATCCAACGTGGTTTCCCTGCACAAGCGCCTTCGGCGTTGGCAGTGGAGTACGGCCCTGACGTCTGCCGCTGCCATGGTGCTGGTGGCCGTTCTCATATTCCAACCTGCGCCAGAGCAGGGCCCGCAATCGTTTGTGGCCGTGTTCCAGCAGAATGACCAGCAGCCGGCCTTCATGCTCTCGGTAGACCTCAACAACCGTCAAATGCAGATTCGTCCGGTAACGGCCGAACCCATGCAGGGAAAATCCTACCAGATGTGGATTAAGGCCGATTCACTCGGGCCGAATCCCCGTTCCCTGGGCGTACTCAACGACAACTTTGAGCTGGAGCGCGCAGCACTTCGTGACTACGATCCTGAACTACTGAAGGAAGCCACCTTCGGTATCAGCGTAGAGCCTGAAGGCGGTTCACCTACTGGCCAGCCCACCGGGCCAGCCATACACGGCTACCTGTATCCCGTTGCTGATGGGGCCTCTGAACCCTCTCACTGATTCTTTTTACCTTGCTGAAACTTTTGGGAACCACGCCCCGTAACTGTGGTTACACCCATCGAACAAAATATCAGGATGGGATCAACCCGAAAGCAAGGAGAACACAATGAAGAAGCATTTGATGACAAGCGCATTTCTAGCCGCAACTCTGGCTTCTGGTTCCGCATTGGCAATGGACAACATGAAAGTCGGGGTTTGGGGAGACAATCAGTCAGTTGCGGACGGCACCGTGACTGCCAAGAAAGTGGTTGCCGAGAAAAATGGCTGGCTCGTGGTGCACCGCACGGATGAGAGTGGCAAGCCAGGCCCGGTCGTGGCACACGCGCCCCTTCGCAAGGGTAAAAACACAGATGTGGCCGCCATTTTGACT
This sequence comes from Marinobacter sp. Hex_13, assembly GCF_001566815.1. NCBI lineage: Bacteria > Pseudomonadati > Pseudomonadota > Gammaproteobacteria > Pseudomonadales > Marinobacteraceae > Marinobacter > Marinobacter sp. Hex_13. Next base: position 95,022 of record NZ_LSMM01000002.1, on the reverse strand, counting down.
GAAGACGTCAAATCCGGTGACATGCTGATGTTGATGCTTCATAGCGAAGACGGTGGCATGAAAACGGGCATTTTCGAATACACCCTGGGCGCCAAGGAAGATGGTCCCATCAAGAAAGACGGTAAGCTTGTGATGAAAACCATCACAGCGAAGTAAGCGACCGGCAAACAACTGGGTGGGGCCGCTCCCGCGGCCCCACCTGATCAGTCGGAGAGGGTCTGATTACCCGCCGAAGGCTGCGCTTTCCGATACATCCAGGCCAACCCCAGTAACGCCAGCCCAAGCCCCATAAAGGCCGCCACTCGCCAAAGCCCCTGTAGGCCGGCCATATCGACCAGAAAGATCTTGGCAATCACCAGTCCCAACAGAGCCATACCAGCCTTGTAGAGCACCGCATTGTCACGCTTGGCGGAGTAGGCAATAGCGCCGATCGCGTACATTAGGCTGACAACCGAATAAGTGTAAAGCTCACCCTCTAACATACCGAACGACAACCCCATGTCACTCCCCTGCCAGAGTTGCCGGATCTCCAGCGCGGTAAACAGCAGAAAACCGGCAGACGCCACGCACAACGACCAGAACCGGGGCGCAAGCAAGGGAAACCGGCTGACCGCAAGTGCCAGCAGAATGGGACCACCGTAGGCGGGAAGCAGCATATTGATGATCGGTGTATCGCCAATATGGCCGCTGCCCCACCAGGGATTGTGCAGCGTCACCAGAGCGAGATAACTCAACATCGACAGCGCAACCAGTATCCGCGAGAACAACCGGTACAGCCAGGCCAGTGACTCACTTGCCCCGGCACGCACCATATAGGTCACGCCCAGTGCACCCCAGAGCAGTGTGTTGATTGCAGCCTCGGTAAAGCTGTACTGCTGGGAAAAAATATCGCCATCATAAAGCCAGTAACGCATCTCGGCACCCAGGAACAGCACCAGTAGATGCAGGGTTGCCCCCTCCAGCCAAGGACGAATGGCGCGATCCTTCCCCGCCAGCCAGGTGGCAATGCCGGCAAACAACGTCGCCCCACCATAGCTCCAGAGTGACCAATGGAGACCGGTATCGTAATCCTGCAGCCAGGGGTTGAACGTCAGCCGTGCCACCACCAGGGCCAGGGCCACCTTCAACAGCAGGTGAAGTTCGGGCATCTGATAACGCCGCGCCAGCCAGGTAAGGCTGACAAACTGAGCAGACAGGGCGAGGGTGAGTGACGCCTCACGAACAATCATTATCGCCGCCAGGGAATAGCTGACGTGTGCCGCCATCACTGCCCAGACAACGCCCACTCGATAGCGCTGCACGCTTTCGAGCTTCCACGCGAGAACGCCGTATACGCCGCCAACCAGCAACATTGCAACCGACCAGGCGGACGACGTCTGGTGGCCGTGTATTAACAGCCAACCCAGCACCGCCCAAACCAGTGGCGACAACAGTGTGAAGGAGGCCCATCGGCGGCGATCATTCTGGCGAACCCAGTGCCATAATCCGAGCCCGGTGGAGAGTATGGCGGCCCCAATCAGGTAGGACAGAAAACCACCCTGATGCTCCGGCGCCATCTGCGTAAAATAGGTCACCTCGGTGCCATTGCGCCCGACGTATCCGAGCCATCCCAGCGCACTGACCAGCACCGCGGCCCAGGGCAGGAACCAGAGCGCTCCACGACTCTGCGGCACCAGAGCTGCGGCCGGCAATATGATAAGCCAGCTCCAGAAAAACGGGCGATCACCCTGCCCGACCATCGATAGTGCCCAGAGAACCAGCAGGGATATCAAGACTTCCCGTAAATACGGCAACGCCTGCTTTGCGCGAACCGGAACCATGGCAAACACCACAAACAGGGCGGCGATGTACCAGGCTGTTGAGGCGCCGATGGCGGCTCCGCTGGACGTGGCCAACCACCACAGAAACGCGCCGGATAACGTGGCGTACCAAAGCCAGTCCCGATAGACATAACGCATCAACATCAACGAACTGACGGTGATCAGGAAACTGTAAGACAGCACAAAAGCCACGCTGCCATCATCGCCACCGATCAATAACGGCACCAGATAGGCGCCACTCAACCCCATGACAGCAAGCAGCGGGCCATGAAACAGCGACAGCACCATGGTACCCAGAGACACAATGGCCAGCCCGAACAGACCCACGGTAGGGCCGACCAGCCCGTAATGGTGAACGCCCGCCAGCAATGCCGCATAGAGGGTGATACTGCCTCCACCCGCCAGCGCCGCAAATACTTCGTTTGCACCCCGGTTGCGACGACGCAGGTACTCCGCTCCCGCATGCAACGCAAGACCGCTGAATAGCGCCAACATCAATTGCTGCGATGGGCCGATCATTCCTGCGTTGATGGAGTGGCTGACCATGAAAATACCGGCCAACCCAACGCTCAGGCCACCAAGCCAGACCATCCAGTTATCCTTCAGGGCCTGGACAAAGCGAGATTTATCGCGTGACGTCGCATCCGCTCCCGGGGAGCTTGTGTCAGGAAAGGGGCTTGTGTCAGAAGAGGGGCTTGATTCAGAAGGGGCTGGCGTGTCCTCGACAACGGCTTCGTCGAGTTCAAGCTCCAGCTCCGGGGCCGGCTGGTCTTGGTCCTTTCCGCCCAAATGTTGTTTTAGATAAGTCACTTCTTCGCGCAAACGGGACACTTCCCGGTTCAGGGACTCAAGGCGTTCCGACTGATCACGACGTCGGGAAAACGCAAGAATACCCAGCACGGAGCCCACCGGCAGGAGTATGGCAAGACCAAGTGCCAGAATAATCAATAATGCTTCCATGCTGCCCCTCGTGTGTCAGGCGCCCGACATAAGGGCCCGCTTATCCAAAATAATCCTGCATCCAGTCCACCAGCGTTTGGGCACTGACCTCCGACAACGCCATGCCCTGGAACTCATCACCCACTTCATCATCGATGGTCACAAACTGATACAACAACACGCCTGGCTGGTTGTCGTGCAGGATCAACGTTATGCGGCGACGGGTGCGCAGACAGTCAATGGTCATGACATCCGCAGGAATACCCGAATCACGCATGCCCCGGCGCACTTCCAACACTGGGTTGATGTGCTCATGGGCAGCCTGGATGCGGGTATGGGCATCACTGGCAATATCGGACAAGGCTTTCAGGGGATCAACATCGGACATGCGTTGCTGCCTGTGTTATCTGGCAAGTAAATGAAACGATTGTGAACACAGTTTACCTTGAATGACCCCCAATCATAACCTGCCGGCCAACGATCGGGGGCATCAACGCCTATACTCACCTTACGCGGGCAGCACACCGTGCCACACCGGGAGCGCCATATCCTCGGGTTCCTCTCCAGGACCACCATCCCGGCTTTTGAACGCGCCCTCCTCGATCGGAATCCGGAACAATGCCGTTGCCTTCCGCTCCTTCGCATTAGGGGCACGCACCTGCTCCCAGCGGCCCGGTTCAATCTGATTAATGATGGCCTGGAACGCGGCGTCGAACTCACGATCATCCGACACTGGCGAGGCCCTGCCAAACAGCACCAGCGATTCATAGTTGGCACTGTGGTGGAACGCTGACTTAGTCATTACCCACTGGTTTGTCACGGCAAATGAAATGCACAACTGTTGTCCCGATGCCAGCGTCTGCGCCAACCTGCCACCGCTGAGTGTATGCAGGTAAAGGTCGTCAGCAAGACGCCAGGCCGTGATCGGGATGATGCGTGGCTCACCTTCTTCCACAAAACCCACATGCGCTGTTTTTAATCTATCGATCAGAGCGTAAGCCGGCGCCCGCTCATAACTGGCTCTCCTGGCCGCGCGCTTCACCCGACTGCGAGGACAGCAAGACAGCGGTGATGACGGCGGTGATAACGGTAGTGATAAAGGGGTATCCGTGATTTCCTTCCGAGACATCGTATGCTCCTTTTGCAAAGTACGTCTCTATTAGAAGCAACATCTGATACCATGGAAAGATCCAGATTATAGATTTCAATAGGACCAGTTAAGGTGATTGACGATATACGGTTCGAACACACCACACCGCTGCAAACACAGCTTTATCAACACCTGTCCCAACGCATTATCCATCGACGTTATCCGCCGGGAAGCCAACTGCCCTCCAGCCGTCAGCTGGCAGCAGACCTGGGTATCAGCCGCAACACCGTCAATGCCGTTTACGACCAGTTGAAAGCCGAAGGTTTCCTGCAAAGCCGGGCTGGTCGGGGCGTATTCGTGCATCAAGACCTCAACCTGGCCATCAACCAACCTACCGGCGGAGCCATTCAAACCACGCAGGCCATGACCTTGCCGCCACTGCCGCCGGCTCCCGCCAGCCGCCTGAAGCTCGGGGAGGACGCCAACCTGCCCTTCCAGCCCGGGCTGCCCGACATCAACGCCTTCCCCATTCGCAGTTGGAACCGAATACTGCACCATCAGGAGAGCCGAACAAGCCTTCGCGGCTATGACACAACCCAGGGTTACCAGCCATTGCGCAGAGCCATTGCTGATTATTTACGAGCTTCCCGCGGGGTGCGTTGCCAGGAACACCAAGTGATCGTGACCAATGGGGCTCAACAGGCGCTGTCGCTGATTGCAGACGTGCTGTTAAAACCCGGTGACAGGGTCTTTGTTGAGAACCCCGGCTACCGGGGCGCCCGCTACGCCCTTGGTCGTCACGGCAACCCACTGCTGCCCGTACCGCTCAAGCAACAGGTTCTGGATGTTGGTGTCCTGGACAGCCTTGGCGCTGCCAAACTGCTGTTCTGCACCCCAACTCATCAGTACCCCATGGGGGGCATTCTCGATGTGTCACAGCGCATGGCATTGCTACAGTGGGCGCGCCGAAACCAGACGTGGATCGTGGAAGACGATTACGACAGCGAGTTCCATTTCTATAACAAACCGTTTGCAGCCATTCAGGGCATGTTCGATACCGCCCCCGCTCTCTATGTGGGTAGCTTCAGTAAGACACTGCTGCCAGCCCTGCGCGTCGGCTACCTGATCGTACCAGAGGCACTCGTCGACCATTTCCTCTGGGCCAAGCGTGTCAGCGGCGGAGAGACACCATTACTGACCCAGGCAACCATCGCCGAGTTCATCGACAGCGGCCAGTTCACACGACATCTGCGCCGTATGCGCCAACTCTATCGTGATAAGTGGCATCATTTTCAGGCGCGGGTTACCGAAAAGCTTGGCGGCAGGCTGGCCCCTATAGCGGAAAGTGCCGGAATGCATTTGGTTCTGAAAGGCAACGTGGATGACCTTGCCCTGAGCCAGCAACTGAGAGGCCTGGGCTTCGGCAGCACGGCCCTCAGCGAGCACTACATCGGAAAAACAGTGCAAACCGGGCTGGTGATGGGATTCGCGAGTGCGAGCGAGTCACAGATCGAGGCGTGCGTGGATGCACTGTGCAGACTTACCGACTACGATGAAAGATAGAAAAAACACGCTCCAACGTACTCGACAGGGATACTACTCTTATGACACTTCACCTTGAACTGGCACCACTGATAAGCCTGGGCGCGGGCATTGGCATACTCGTGTTTCCAAAGCTGCTGAACTACATCGTGGCGGGCTATCTGATCATCCTCGGCGTTCTGGGGTTGTTGGGGCATACGTTGTAAGCCGGCGCCCCATCGAGAAAGCGCCACCTACTGGCACTATTTGTGGTGCGCCATTTATGTTGTTTTGCACCATGTATGGAGAGTACCGGCAGCCATGCGACGCAAAGGACAGCAACCCAATCTTCAAAGACAACTGATTGCGCTGGTGGCAGGACTGTGCCTCACGATCATCCTGACGGTGTGTTTCATGGTCGCCGTGGTGCAGGTGCAGTCGGCAATCACTGCCTATACCTGGGGCGAAAGCGTCTGGTCCCGAGCGCAGATCGATACTGTCCACCACCTCAACCGGTTTTCCGAATCTGGTGATTTTTCGCACCTTGCGAAGGCGAGGCAGGCGCTGGCGGTTCCCATCGGCGATCTGCACGCCCGCGTCGCCATCACCTCCGATACGCTCGATTGGCAACGTGCCAAGCATGGTTTTCTCCAAGGGGGCAACCATGAAGAAGACCTGACCCGCATGATTCTGCTGATCCGTCTTTTTTCGTGGCTTGATCAACTGGAGCGGGCGTTAACCGCCTGGGAGGGCGCCGATGACCTGCTGTTTGAACTGGATCAGATCGGCAACGCGATGGAACGAGAGTGGTTGGCGGCACCTCCGGATCGCGAGCAACTGCAGGCCCTGCGAGACAAGCTCGCGATTGTTGACCAGCAACTGCAGGTGAATGCCCGGGAATTCCGCCTTTCCATGGGAGACGCCTCGCGTTGGGCCGCCAGCTTCCTGTCTGTTGTCAGTGCATTGTTCCTGACTCTTGTGGCGCTGCTGTCCTGGTTCCTGGGATTCCGGCTGGTGAGACTGCTCAATCGAACCGAGCAGAACTTCCGCTCGATCTTCGAGCAGTCCGCCATCGGTATCATCCAGATTGATACCGAGGGCCGAATCGTTAATGCCAATCAGGCGACCTGCGACATCCTTGGCTACCGGCCCGATGACCTTGTGCATCGCCCCTATCGGGAGCTGGTCCATCCGGAAGACTGGGACGTTGCCCGGGAAGAACGACGGGATATCAGCTTCGGTAACATCGACAGCTATACGACCGAGCATCGCATTGTTCGAAAAGACAATGACTTCTTGTGGGCCAGGCTCACCGTATCCCGCGTGTGGGATGTGCCCAGCGCTTCAGCGTACTTCACAACGGTTATGGAAGACATTTCCGAGTCTCACCGTCTGTCGACGGAATTGAGCTACATGGCGACCCATGACAGCCTGACCGGCCTGATAAACCGAAGAGCCTTTGAGCAGCAGCTTGCCAGCCATCTCGGGCACGTCCGCAACGGAGGAAAGCAACACGCCCTCTGCTACATCGACCTGGACCAGTTCAAGCTGGCGAACGACACGTCGGGCCATGACGCGGGCGACCAACTTCTGCGCCAGGTATCCGACATCATTTCAAAGAATCTACGCGAAGCGGACATCCTGGCCAGACTGGGCGGCGACGAGTTCGGTATCATTCTTCAGAACTGCGACCTCGACACCGCCCATCATGTGGCTGAAAAGGTGCGGGCCTCTCTCGACCACCTGGTGTTCTCCTGGCAGCAAACCAGCCACACCATCAGTTGCAGTATTGGCGTGGTGCCTATAACCGCAGAAAGCGCGGGCATCAGCGCCCTGATGAAAGCCGCCGACATTGCCTGTTACACCGCCAAAGACAGCGGCCGCAACCGCGTGTGCGTGATGTCGATGGACGACAAGCAGATGGCCTCCCAGCAGGGCGAGATGGAATGGCACAACCGCATTCAGACCGCGCTTCAGGACAACCGCTTTTTCCTTGAATGCCAGATAATTGCCCCGCCCACGGGCCGGGGCAAGGGGTTGCGATACGAGGTGCTGATTCGCATGCGCTCACAGGATGGTTCGGTGGTGCCTCCCAGTGCTTTCCTGCCCCCTGCGGAGCGCTATGGCATGGCATCGAGAATCGACCGCTGGGTTATCGAGAATGTACTCGAAAAACTGTCCGCCGCCCCAGAACACCTTGGTGCCTTGGAAGCCTGCCACATCAACCTGTCTGGTCGCTCGTTCGATCAAACAGACTTCGCGGATTTTGTGGTTGGCAGGTTCCACCATTACGGGGTTCCAGCGAACAAGATCTGCTTCGAAATCACCGAAACTGCCGCCGTCCATAACCTGCTGGAAGTTCAGGCCTTCATGAAACGCCTGAGCGACATGGGGTGCAGCTTTGCCCTGGACGACTTCGGTTCAGGGTTGTCGTCGTTTGGTTACCTGCGCCGGTTGCCAGTTACCTGCCTGAAGATCGACGGGATGTTTGTTCGCGATATCGTCACCAGCAAAACAGACCTTGCAATGGTCAGGGCCATTCATGACATTGGCCGAACCATGGACATGATCACGGTGGCCGAGTACGTCGAGTCCGAGGATGCAGCGTCGTTACTCAAGGAGATCGGCGTGGATCTTCTCCAGGGCTTCTGGATCCATCGGCCTTCCTCACTGGATGACATCCTCGGCACGGAACCCAGCCGTCTCTCGGAAAAGGTGACGCATCTGAAGCTCCATACAAGGTAGCGGTTTCCGAGGCCCCACGGGATATCATTTGACTCGGCGAAACAGCACGTAATTTCCCAGGATGGCCAGTAGGGCACCCAATACGGCGGTTGTTGTCCATTCAAAGCCTTCCAGCCAGGTCGATACACTCAGGGCAACCACCGGAAACAGCACCGTTGCATAGCCAGCCCGGTCGGCACCGAGGGTCTGGATCACAGTGATGTAGCAATAAAACGCAATAATGGAGCCGGGTACCGCCAGGAAAACCGTTGCGCCCCAGAAGGTCGCGGAGGTTGGCACCACCCACTCCACTCCCTGCAACAGACACCAGACGCCGAGGATCACAGCGCCGTAAACCATGGCCCAGGCATTCGCCACCAACAAGGGGATTTGCGCCAGCCGAACCTTGATACTCACCAGGTTCCCCATGGAAAACCAGAACGTGCCGGCAGCCGCAAACAGGATGCTGGCACCGGTGGCGTTACCAAGCTGCAAATCATGCCAGAACAGCAGCGCCACGCCTGTAATCCCTAACGCCACAGCGGGATACAGACGGGCGGTGGGCTTCAACCGCAACCATAGCCAGCCATTCAAGGCATTGAACAGCGCCGCCAGTGAAAACACCACCGCCAGCAAACCACTGGTCATGGACTCGGCAGCACGGTATATGAGCAGGAAGTTCACGCTGTACAGCGTCAGCCCCTGCAAAAAAAGCCAGCCATGCTGCTTGAGCGTCAACGTCTGCAGGCGCCCAAGCAATGCAAGCACCACCAGAGCCACAACAGAAGCCATCAAAAAACGATAGAACACCGAAACATCCACCGGCGCAGACTCAACCTGCAGGCGAATGGCCGTCCAGGTCAGGCCCCAGATCAGTACCGTCAAACCGTAGTGCATGGAAATCGGCATAATAGTCATTCCCTTTAATAAGTGACGCATTGATGTATCTAGTGGCCGATCTTATGACAGCGCGAAGGGGAAAACTTGTCAGATCCTGCGCAACCATGGATGATTCTTGCGGAGGCCCGATATGCAGACCAGCTCACCCCAGATACCCGATTCAACGAAGAATCCCCACAGGGAACGCCGCGACATTGTGGACGCGCTGCGAGCCGCTGGCGTGGCGCCTCAAAAGCTCATGGAGCTGGACCAGGGCCGCGCCCTCGCACAGTGGCAGAACCGCAAGGGCGAGGTGCGTTACGAGCGACCGCGCCATCACGCCCTGAGCATTTACATTAACGAGGGCGACAAAGCGAGGCGGGTGGTAAACGGACGGGCCGTGAGCCAGGGCTTTCCGGGGGCTGTTTGCCTGTTTCCCGCCGGCAGTCAATCCACCTGGCAGATCGACGGCCAATTCGAATTCTTCCACCTCTACTTCAATGACCTGGACATCGCCCGCTGCGCAGAACAGACCTGGGACTGCGAGCCTGACCGGGTTGAACTCAGTGAGCGATACCACACGCAGGACCCGGTTCTGGCCCAGGCGGGCCAGTTACTGGCACTGAGTGATTGGCTCGCCCCCGGTCAGTCCATGGCGATGGATCACCTGGCCCAGTGGCTGTTACTACAGGTGGTTAGTCGTCACTCGAACGTACAGCAGGCAACTCCCTCTGTTACCGGACAACTCTCACTGCGTTACCGCCGATTGCTACAGGAACGTATTCACGCGCAGTTGGACCGGACGTTGACCCTCGCGGACATGGCGGGCTGGGTTAATCTGAGCCCTTACCATTTTGCCCGCCTGTTCCGGGCGACCTTTGGCTGCGCACCCTATCAATACGTTCAGGAACAACGCCTGACCCGGGCCCGGGACCTACTCCGCCAACCGGGAAGTAAAATCACTGCCATCGCCCTCAACTGCGGTTTCAACGACGCCAGCCAGTTCAGCCGGGCATTCAAGGCGAGGTTCGGAGAGACACCTTCCGTCTACCGTGCCCGGACAAACGCCCGGTAGAACGTCAGCATTACCTGCCACTTTCACTACATTGCCAAAATGTAAAGAAGAGGAATCCAGCATGCCACGCTGGATTCCTCTTCAATATCATGCCGCACTCCGTAAATACCGTAACCATACATGTGGAGTGGGTTCATGAAAGGAAAATTCGGGCTGACAATGGCCCTGATGTTAACGGCAGGTTGTACGACTGCCGCAGAAGAACTGCGGATCTACACAGAGCAATACCCTCCTTATAACATGACCACCAATGGTCAGCCATTTGCCCACTCAGAAGCAGACATCACGGGTCTTTGTACCGATGTCGTGAAGGCGCTTCTGGGTAAAGCCGAGCTGGATTACAGCATTAAACTCCGGGACCTCAGCTATGGCCTCAACCGGGCCGAACGGCATCCTGACCACGCCATCTACTGTGTATCCAAAACAGAGGATCGAGCGCCTTTTTTCGACTGGGTGGGGCCACTGTCCTCCATCGAATGGACACTGTTCGCCAAACCCGGTTCGTCCATTGAACTGAACACCCTGAACGATGCCCACAGCTATCAGATCGGTGGGTACAAGGGCGACGTCATGACCAACTTTTTGATCGACAAGGGCTTTGACGTTTCCGCAATCAGCAACAACGGCCTGAATGCGCGCCGCCTGGTCCAGGATCAGATTGACCTCTGGGTAGCTGACGGTCTGGCTGGCCCATACCTGGCTGCTGATGCGTCCGATGTAACCGGGCTCGAGCGCGTTCTGGTGTTCCGTGAAACGCCAATGTATCTCGCCGTCCACAAGGACACCGCCCCCGAGATCCTGCAGGCTCTGAACAAAAGTTACCAGGCACTGGTTGAGTCCGGCGAAAAGGAGACCATTTCCCGCTCCTACGGATTCTGAGCGCACCGCAAGAGCGCCCTTCCTGCCTCCCAACGCCGACGTGACCAACGCTCACGTCGGCGCCTCCCGAAACCTAACGTTTTGTAATGTTTTCCGCCTGGATGGACAAAAAAACCGCGACTAGTCTTGCGGTAGGCATCGATGGAAGTAGTGATGCCCGGGCGCCTGTTTAACATCCATTCAGGCCTCCCCGCGCTGAAAGTCCGCCACAAGCGGACCTAACAACAAACTCCCAGGATTGGAGAATCACAATGAAAATCAGCACCGCAAGCCGCACCATGGCTTTAGGATCCCTTTTCTTTGCAATAACCGCACACGCCTCGCCAGGCCAGAAATCCACCGGCGATTTACTCAACGATTTCTGGAGCCCGGATCGAATCAGTCCGTTTGAGTGTCGCTTTGGCATTCTCAATAGCACGCCATTTGGTCTGCCCCGCTGCATGCAGGCAAGCAACATCCAATACCACCTGGACCGGTTATACGGCATTGCCGAAGCCAATGATGGCAATCGCGCTGCCGGCTTACCTGGATACCAGGCGACGGTCGATTACGTTAAAACCACACTGGAGAGTGCGGGCTATGACGTGACCATCCAGCAGTTTCCTTTCAATGCCTTCTACCCGACCGGAGACGGCATTCTGCAGGCCACGGCACCCACTCCGACCGACTATGTCTGGGAAGAGGACTTTACCTACCTGTCCCAGACGGAGCCGGGCGATGTGACGGGCATGGCCGTTGCCGTTGACGTTCAACTCGGCCCCGACAATACCTCCACCAGTGGCTGTGAACCCGAGGACTTTACCGACTTCCCCGCTGGATCGGTCGCCGTCATCCAACGGGGAGCCTGCGCCTTCGGGCAGAAAGCAACCAACGCGGCCAATGCTGGCGCCGCGGGTGTGGTGATCTTCAACCAGGGCAACACGGAAGACCGCAAAGGCCTGATCAACGCCACGCTCGGCGATGACTACGCCGGGGGAGTTCCCGTCGTGTTCACCACCTACGACATTGGCGCTGGCTGGGTTGAGCAGCAGGACCTCCAGCTCAGAGTCGTAACCAACGTGGTGAGAGAGCAAACCGAAACCTCCAACGTGATTGCCGAAACCAATCGGGGCAACCCTGACAACGTCGTGATGACGGGCGCTCACCTGGATTCAGTGTTTGAAGGGGCTGGTATCAACGACAATGGCTCCGGCAGCGCTGCGCTTCTTGAACTGGCCCTGCAAATGAAACGGGCTCACCCCCGTAATCAGGTCCGCTTTGCCTGGTGGGGTGCGGAAGAGGCCGGCCTGGTTGGCTCAACGTTCTACGTCAACAGCCTTTCCCAGGAAGAGAAGGACAAGATCAAGGTCTACCTGAACTACGACATGATTGGTTCGCCCAACTTCGGCAACTTTATCTACGATGGCGATGGTTCTGACTTCGATCTGGCAGGTCCTCCGGGATCAGCCGCCACGGAGGCGCTGTTCGAGAAGTACTTCAACCTGCGTGAAATCGCCTCAGAGGGCACGCAAATCAGCTTCCGCTCAGACTACGCGCAGTTCTTCGAGGACGGCATTGCGTTTGGCGGGCTGTTTACCGGTGCGGAAGTGCTGAAAACCGAAGAGCAGGCGGCCAAGTTCGGTGGCGAGGCTGGCGTTGCTTTCGACCCCTGTTATCACTCAGCCTGTGACGACATCACCAACGTCGACGAGCTCGCTCTTGAGATCAACGGCGATGCTGCCGCCTTCGTGACCAGTTGGCTGTCACTCTCAACGCGAGTGATTGACGAGGAAATTGCTGCCGCGGAAGAAGCAGAACCGGCCGCTGGCGCCCGCACACTGCAAGTGGAGCAGAAGCACGACATCACCCATTGGGGCGACAAGTGGATCAAGTGACATGACTGTCGCTTAGAATCGCGAACGACCCCGCAACAAGACCTGCACCTGGTCAACGCTGTCATCTCCCGCCAGCGGGAAGGCGAAGTCCAGGTGCAGCATTCGCTGTACTTCGATCCGGCTTGAGGCCAGCCTCAGGCCGAATCCCACATCCGTCAGTACGCCGTCATCGGGTCCGCTATTGCGACCATCATCAAACCAGGCTCTGCCTACATCGGTGAAAATCACACCCCCCATGCGAAACAGCTCGAAAGGGTGCCAGTCCGGGAAGTAACGGCGCTCCAGTGTCCACAGCGCTCTTCTGTTGCCCTGCTGGTAGTTGCTCGGATAACCACGAAGGCCGTTGTCACCGCCAATAAGAAGCTGTTGATCCACGGTCAAATTGTGCGCTGCCGTGAACGACAGGTTGGTGTACCAACTGTTCCAGTCCACTGCCCCGCCATGAAAGTACTCCAGGCTCAGGGTTCCGATAAGATTCTCGAAACGGTGCTGGTCAAATCGCCAGGTGCCGCTCTGACTGAACCCGTAGCTGGCGTAGTTGGTGTCAGTGGCCAGCAAAGCATCCCGGAAGTCCATATTCAGTACGGCGCGGTCTTCCGTCGCTCCAAGTCCCGGCGAGGAGTACCCCAGCTCGGTACGCCACACGAAGCCGTCCCGCACGTCCTCGACCCGTTGCAGACGAGTCAGGTTTGTCATTTCCCGGAAGCGGTTCTCACGGTAGTCAAACCCGACCCATGGGTAGCTCAGTGTCCGATCATCGGGCAGAAGGTCCAGATTGGTTTCATCCGGTAAGCGCTCAAACGCCCGGGCATCGTAGCGAAAACCGGCAAGCAGTCTTAACTGGCTGCCATTGCGTTCTGCCAGTCGCCAGCCGACATCAACACTGGCAAAATCGCGGTCCTGCCGATAGTCCGCAATTGCCTCCGCCCCCACATAGCGGGATTGTTCGCGAATGTCATCCTCACCACTCAGGCCAAATCGCCACTCCGCCAGCTCACTGTAGAATGGACGCTCAAGGTAGGCACTGCGACCGCGCCCATCACTGCGCTTATCGTAGGAAAGGCCTGCCTGCCAATGGGAGCCAAGCACGTTCGGATCATCGAAATCGACACTGGTCTCGCTGCGGTCGGCATCTTTTTTGTGGGAGATCCCCACGCTCTTGCCGGAACCCAGGAAATTCGGATCAGAAAGGCCGGTGTTGGTTTTATTCTCGCCTCCCGTCCTGGAAGCACCAACGCTCGGCAGTAACGTCCAGGTGTCACGTGCAAGGACAGTGACTTCCAGCTCATTCCCGCAAACGCGGGTAACACCGATCCACGCGGCCGTCAGGTACTCACTCTGCCGCAATATACGTTCGGATTCGTCCAGCGTACCCGGTTGGTAAACGTCACCTTCGTCGAACACCAACTGGGCACGCAGGGCCGATTTCCAGGTCGGGGTATTTAGGGCGTTCAGCGTGCGATAAAGAAAGTTGTCCTGTTCCGGATCGGTGGTATCGAAGATCGGGCGCCGAATAATGTTTATTCGGCCGATTCTGGCACCTGCCGGAATATCCAAGTCGCTCTGGCGAGCCAGTTGATCCCGGGGCTGGTCAAGATCAATGGCGTCCGGCTGGATTTCGCTGACAATACAATTGTCGGTGTCAATTTGCGCCCAAGCGATCTGACTGAAAGAGAGAGTCCCGGCAATAAAGAGGGCTCGGCTTTGGAGCCGGAGGACACTATCGAGGCATTGAGTACGGGTCATCGTCTGGCCACAGAACACGGAAACTCACTATGGTGTTGATGTTACCCCACTATAGTGCCGATTCAGGTGTTCGTCCGGGATACTCGCATAAAACACCGTCCATACGTCCTGTACGTCATTGGTTAAAAGCTTATTCAACCAATCCGGACTGCGGGACAAGGCAGTTCATCGCGCTGAGGGCGACATCTCGGAACACCTGTTCCGAGGCGATCACACTCGGAAAACGATCATAAACCGCACGTCGGCAGGCCGATGTACGGGTCTCCCCTTCACTGACGCACGTCGAATGAGCCCCGGAGTCCGAATCCTGTCCAGTCGCGTCCTCACACAACACGGGGAGTTGGCGAACGACCCAGTCCATGGCTACGCTAAGTTCGACTGGATTATCCGCAAGGTTGGCAAAACGGCGGGCATCCACGGGTTGCGGGCGCTCCCGGGTCTGCTCCCAAAGTACGAACAACAGGGCTGCGGAAACCAATACGACCGTGACTTTTGGAAACTTCATGGGGCCTTCTCAATCCGGTAAAACAGGCTCCGGATGATAAACGCTTGAGGCTGCCCTGTCCCGGTTTGCGCAACTATACTGTCTGGAATTTCTCAACGGAGCATGGGTAAATGGCAACACTGATCGTTGGTCTGGTTTTATTTCTTGGCGTGCACTCTCTGTCCATCGTCAACGAACCGCTGCGCAATCGCCTGCACAACTCCCTTGGCGAAGGGGCGTTCAAGGGGCTTTACTCGCTGGCCGCATTGGTCGGTCTGGTTCTGATCGTTTGGGGGTATGGCAACGCCCGCCTCGACCCGACCGTCATTTACACATCTCCAGGCTGGCTCCGGCACCTGGCCATGTTCCTTCTGATTCCGGTCTTTCCCCTACTGCTGGCCACCTATTTCCCGGGCAAGATCAAGGCAAAACTTGGGCACCCCATGCTCGTCGCGGTCAAGCTCTGGGCTTTGGCTCACATACTCGCGAACGGGATGCTGCACGACCTGTTGCTGTTCGGCTCTTTCCTGGCCTGGGCCGTGGTGGATCGGATCTCCTTGAAACGCAGAACCCAGCGGCCGATTGCGACCCTGCCGGCCAGCAAAGCGAACGATGCCATAGCGGTTGTTGGTGGCCTCGCGGTTTATGCGGTGCTGGTAATGTGGGCTCACCAATGGCTCTTCGGGGTGGCGCCAGTGTGACACCCTAAACACGCAACTCTGGCAGGTGGCTGGCCAAATGCCCTAGTTTGTCCGGGTTGCGCACGACATAGACCGACTGGATACGGCCATCCACCACATCCAGTGTCGTGATCTGTGGCAGCCCATCCTGTTCGATGGTCAACCATCCCGGTAGCCCATTCACGAAAACGGCTTTAACCCACCGAGGGCTGGGCGATGCAGACTTGCGCGCCACGCCTTCAAAGAACCGGCTGATCCTGTCGGCACCAAGAATCAGGCGCCGCGCTGCAATCCTCTTTCCCCCACCATCGGTATGCAGTATGGCGTTCTCACTCAGCAGCGCCTTCAACGTTGCCACATCGCCACTGCGGGCGGCGTCGAAGAATCGATCGGTCAACTGATTATGCTCGCTTGAACTCACCTCATAGCGCGGGCGCTCAGCCTGCACACGTTTCCGGGCGCGGCTTGCGAGTTGGCGGCAACTGGCTTCACTGCGTTCCAGGCTCACAGCGACCTGGCTGAAATCCAGCCCAAATACATCGTGCAACAGGAATGCAGCACGTTCCAGGGGAGACAACCGCTCCAGCGCCAGCATCAGGGCAAAGGACACATCACTGGCAAGCGCCTCGGCGCCTGCCGGAGTGTCCTGACTTTCGACTATAGGTTCCGGCAGCCAGGGACCATCATAGACCTCCCGCTGCCGATGAGCGGCGCGAAGGCGATCAAGACAAAGCCGGCTGGTGACCGTGGTCAGGTAGGCCCGCACATCATCGACTGACAGGTGATCGGCATGGTGCCAACGCAGGTATGCATCCTGCACCACATCCTCTGCCTCCGTCACCGAACCCAGCATGCGGTACGCGACGCCTGTCAGGTATCGGCGCCAGTGATCAAACTGATGCGCGGGCTGTTCATTCATGGCAATTGGTTCCCGGCGTACTTGGTTACAGTTTACGGTCATTCGGGTGAACCGCCCGAAAGCCTACGCTGATCCGGTTCCAGACGTTGATCGCACCGATCAGCAACGTCAGGTCGACGAACTCCTTCTCGGTGAAATGCGCTCGCCCCTGCTCGTAATCCTGACTGGGTGCACCGGTGTCAGCCACGTTCGTCAGTGCTTCGGTCCAGGCCAGGGCAGCCCGTTCACGAGGTGTGTAGAGCCCGGACTCACGCCAAGCGGACAGCAGGTAGAGCCGTGCTTCACTTTCACCGGCTTTGCGGGCATCGCTGGTGTGCATGTGCAGGCAATAGGCGCAACCGTTAATCTGGGATGCCCGGGTTTTCACCAAGTGGATGAGGCTGTGTTCCAGCCCACAACTGCCAACGTACTCCTCCAGCCGGGTCATTGCGGCGATGGCATCCGGGGAGGCCTTGTAGGCATTCAATCGCGTTTCCATTATCTTACTCCTCTGCATGGGGGGACACGAGGTGGCATCATGTCCACGTAGGTTCTACAGAGGTAGACGGGGCAGCCCTGATGTTTGTGACATACAGAGACTAATTTTTAGCAGACCCTTGATAAACGGTGGTAAAACGGGACCATGGCACAACCCTACTTTCTCGGCTGCCCCCAGTGGCAACATCCCGACTGGACCAGCCGACTCCCTCCCGGTCAGAGCCCGCTGGCGCGTTACAGCAGTGCCCTCAATTGCGTGGAGGGCAACACCACTTTTTACGCCACGCCCAGCCAGGAACAGTGCCGACAGTGGCGGTCACAGGTGCCCGATGACTTTCGTTTTCTGTTGAAGTTTCCACGCCTGATCACCCATGACCGTCTACTGAGTGGCGCTGGCCGCGAAGTATCTGACTTTCTTGAGATAATTGCGCCACTCAACGATGTGCTTGGCCCCATTCTTCTGCAACTTCCCGCCAGTTTCGGGCCAGAGCGTCTGGAAAACCTCTGGCGATTTATGGATGCCCTGCCCCCGACCCTGACCTGCACCGTTGAGGTTCGCCACAGTGCGTTCTTTGACAAGGGAGAGGCCGAGAAAGCCCTGAATCGTGGCTTGAGAGAACGCCGCATTGCACGGGTGTGCATGGACAGCCGGGCACTCTTTGCCGCGACGCCGGATAACGAGGAAACACGCGATGCACAGCGCAAAAAGCCGCGAGTACCAGTGCATCTGCTCCCTGTGGATGCAGCGCCGGTGATCCGCTTTGTCGGCCATCCCGACCTGGAGGCCAACCGTCCGTTTCTCGCACCCTGGGTTGAGCGCGCAGCTGCGTGGATCGAGGAAGGGAAACGTCCCTATATTTTCATGCACATGCCGAACAAGGGCGATGCCCTTTCCCTGGCGGCGCTCTGGAATGAGTTACTGCGTGAACGGGCACCCATGGTTGATGCCCTGGACCTCGACGAGACCCAGCCCCAGATGGGGCTATTCTGACTCAGAGCAACTGCTGGTCATAGGCGTACTTGGTCAGCTCCGCCGTGGTATTCAAATCCAGCTTGGACTTAATGTTTTGCCGATGGGTTTCCACCGTTCTCACGCTGATGTTGAGCTCATTGGAGATGGCTTTACTGCTAAGCCCTTTGGCCACTCTGGAAAGAATGGCCTCCTCGCGGCGAGTAAGTTTGCTCTCCACCGGCTCCATTGTTTCCCCATGACGAAACAACGTCTCGGTCGCTGCCCGGCAGATGTAGGTGGCGCCATCAGCCACGGTACGAATGGCGCTCACCATTTCCTCAACCGATACGTCCTTCAGGATGTAACCCTTGGCGCCATGAAACATCAGCTGTGAAATGTATTCCCGGTTGTCGTGCATGCTGAGGATAAGCACTTTCAGATCGGGATAGCGCTCCTGGAAAATTTTCGTTGTTTCAATCCCGTTCATGTTCGGCATGCTGACATCCATCATGATCACGTCCGGCTTCAGGTCTTTGACCCGTTCCAGGGCCTCCAGCCCATCGGTTGCCTGGCCGACGACGTCGATGCCCTTTTCCTGTTCCAGCCGCGCCCTGATACCTTCCAGGACAAGGATATGGTCATCGACCAGCATGACCTTCACTACAGATTCTGATGTGCTCATAGGACCGTTACCGTCAGGTTTACTAGACCGCCAGGCTTATCCTTATTCTTTCGACTATGCCTGGTATTGTTTGAACGAAGCCATTATCCGGGTTCCGTTTCCTGGCCGCGGAGACACCTCAAACTCCCCACCCAAAAACTCCACACGCTCGCGCATATTACGCAACCCGATGCCTCGTCTGGCGTATGCATCTTTCTCGGCAATGCCCACGCCGTTGTCGGAAATGCACAGAAAGAGTCCCTCCGCATCCTCTTCCAGGCTCAGCGCCAACCGGGTGGCCTGGGCGTGTTTCTCAACGTTCGACAAGGCCTCCTGAACAATACGATACAGCGTTGTAGCTACTTCCTCGGAAATATCCTCCTGCGGTGGCTGGATATCTATGTCCATAACGATCCCGCTACGTTCGCGGAAGTCATCCAGCAACTGGTTGAGCGCCGCCAACAACCCCAGGTCATCCAGTACGCTGGGGCGCAGATCATGGGAAATACGCCGTACTTCCTGTATCGCACGGTTTAAAACCTCTCCGCCTTTCACCAGTGACTCCTGGGCGACGGAGTCACCCTCTGGAATATGGGTCATGGCCGTCTCCAACCGATATTTCACAGACACCAGCAGTTGGTTGATGCCATCATGCAATTCCCTCGATACTCGGCGGCGTTCTTCTTCCTGATGTTGCACGGTCTTGTGGCTCAGCTCTTTCAGATTCTGGTCCGCCAAGCGATGTTCGTGCACATTAAACAGAACCCCCGCAGACACCACAACACCGATTGATACCATCAACGCCAACAGAATGGCCCACAGGGTCTGTTTAACGTTAGCGTCCACGCCCGCTTCGATGGCCCGCATCTCAGCGGCAATATCATCGATATACAATCCCGTACCAAACATCCATTGCCAGTCTTCAATCTGTTCAACGTAGCCAACTTTATCCACTTCCTTGCCGGTGGAAGGCTGCTGCCACAGATACTGGTAATACCCTCCGCCATTGTCAGCAATCCGTATCAGATTCTGGATCAGATAGTTCCCGCTACTGTCCTGGAAATCGTACATATCCCGCCCGACCAGGGCCGGCTGTGCTGCGTGGACCAGGTTCAATCCGTCATGGGTGTAGGCATAGAAATAGCCGTCGTCACTGAATGAGGCCTCCTGCATCAGAGCCATAACCTTGTCGCGGGCTTCATCATCATTGGCCGCGTTCTGACGGACAAATTCGATAGCGGTGCGCATTATGGAAACGTAGTCTTT
This sequence comes from Marinobacter sp. Hex_13, assembly GCF_001566815.1. Lineage (NCBI taxonomy): Bacteria > Pseudomonadati > Pseudomonadota > Gammaproteobacteria > Pseudomonadales > Marinobacteraceae > Marinobacter > Marinobacter sp. Hex_13. Next base: position 75,036 of record NZ_LSMM01000002.1, on the reverse strand, counting down.
CAACGCTGTTTCCTTGGACCGCCGCAGGTTCTGCTCAAAAATCTGCAGTTCGCGTTCCATGAGTATGTCGCCCTGGTGCAAGGTCACCGCGGAGAAAATACCGGTCACCACCAGCAGGGGAACCAGGGCAAGCAGTATCAATTTTGTTCTTAACGACATGACCGTCACATTGTCCTTTATAAGCACACGCCATCTAGGCATCGGTTGCGAGACTCCATCAGTCTAACCCAAACCGTAAAAAAGAGCGGGCCTGGAAAAGAGTCTCCCAAGGCCCGCCAAACCTCCAGTCAAGGTACTTCAGCCAGATCGAAACATGCCCTCAGCGTCATTAATAAAAGCCTCCAGAACTCGCTCAGGAGGATGACATACCAAAGAACGCGGGGAAGATCAGGATCGCGATCAGCACCATTATCTGCAGCAGTATGAATGGCGCCACACCGCGATAGATGTCGGTGGTTTTAACCTCGGGTGGTGATACTCCTTTCAGGTAGAAAAGACTGAACCCGAAGGGCGGCGTCAGGAAGCTTGTTTGCAGGTTCATCGCGATCAGGATGGCGAACCAGAGCATATTGATACCCATCAGTTCAGCGATGGGCGCCAAAATAGGTACGATGATGAAGGAGATTTCAACAAAGTCGATGAAGAAACCCAAAACCAGAATAATGAGCATGGTCAGGATCAGGAAGCCCCATTTCTCACCCGGCAGTTGCAGCATCCACTCCTCCAGCAGGTAGTCGCCACCGGTGTAACTGAACACCATGGAGAAGGCGGTTGCCCCTACCAGAATGGCGAAGACCATGGCCGTCACCTTGACCGTATCCCGAGAGCTTTCCCACATCATCCGCCAGGAAAACTGGCGATAGGCCACGGCCAGAACCAGCGCGCCGACGGCACCCAGGGCTGAAGATTCGGTCGGCGTTGCGATACCGGTAAAGATCGAGCCCAGTACCACAACAATCAATGCCAGCGGCGGTATGATCGCCATCAGGGCTTTGCCGATTTCCTGTGCCCGGCTGTCATCGCTATCCCGCGGCATCGCTGGCGCCGTTCCCGGCGATCGCCAACTGACGAACAGGATATACCCGATGTAGAGCCCCACAAGCACCACACCGGGGATCACCGCGGCCTTGAAAAGGTCCCCTACAGGCAAGCCGAGCACGTCACCGAGGATGATAAGGATGATGGATGGCGGCACAATTTGCCCCAGGGTGCCTGAGGCACAAATGGTGCCGCAGGCAAGCTTTTTGTCATAGCCATTCGCCAGCATGACCGGGAGCGAAATCAACCCCATGGCCACGACACTGGCACCCACCACTCCAGTGGAGGCGGCCAGTAAAGCACCGACCACGATGGTGGATATCGCCAGTCCCCCGGGCAATCCACCAAACAGTCGCCCCATGGACTCCAGCAATTGCTCCGCCAATCGGGTGCGCTGCAACACGATGCCCATATAAATGAACAGCGGTATCGCCATTAACACCGTGTTCTGCATAATGCTCATAATGCGGAATGGCATGAAGGCAAACAGTTGCGGCCCCTCTGCAATCAGGCCAAAAATCAACGCAACGCCGCCGAACGTAAACGCAACAGGAAAGCCCCACAGCAGCATGAAGAGGCAGACCCCAAACATTATCATCCCGATCATGCCAGACCTCCTGCACCGGTTTGCTCGTCGTAGGCGGATTCTTTGACAAGAACCCTGAGAGCGAAGGTCGCCATGCCCACGCTGGCAACCGCCAGCCAGAATGAAGAAAACGGAATCAGCCCTTTAACAATAAAGCGGTAGGGCAAACCTCCCGGATCTCCGCTGCCTTCCCCCATGTGATAGGCATCAAGCATGTATCCCCAACCCAGCCAGGCGATCATGGCGGCAATCGGAAGCGCAAAAAAAAGGGCCCCAACAAGATTGACCCAAGCCTTGAAAGCTTCACTGCGGCCGGCATAGAGAACGTCCACTCGCACGTGACCATCCGTCCTCATGGCGTAAGGAATGCCCATCAGAAAGACGACGGCGTACAAGTGCCACTCCAATTCCTGCATCCCAATGGATACCTCATTGAAGGCATACCGAGCCACCACATCGTAGAAAACGTTCAGCATCATCAGGACAAATGCCACGCTTGCGACCCAGCCACACGCTCGAGATACAGCGCCTAACCCATCATCCACAGCAATTAACCAACGCATTACAACTCCTCTTGCCGAAGCGGGGACTCCGGACCAATCGGGATTAAATAGGACTCATGAAAACACCCGAATGCCGACGCTTCTTGCGAAGCGCCAAGCATCCGGCCAATGGCGGGAAACTTACTCTTCCAGTTCGGCCATGGTGTTCAGGTAGGCGCGCTCGGAGATGTCGATGTAAGCACGTGTTTTGTCCAGATAGGCCTGCTGTGACTTGATAATGCGCTGACCTTGCTCGTTATCCCTGGAATACGCTTCCAGGACCTTTTCGTTAGCCGCGACCATGGCTTTGAAGATATCGTCCGGGAAGGTTTTGACCTTGACGTTCGGGTACTCGTCACGAATGGATGCCCAAGCTTGTGCATTGGCATGCACGGATTGGGTCAGCATGTCGTAGGATGCCGTACGCATAGAGACACGCAGAACTTCCTGCAGATCCGCCGGCAGGTCCTCCCAGACATCCTTGTTGATCAGGAACTGCAACTCGGTGGCGGGTTCATGCCAGCCGGTGTAGTAATAGTCAGCAATCTGCTGAAAACCCAGACGCAGGTCCAGGGCCGGGCCTACCCACTCAACCGCATCGATGGTGTTGCGCTCCAGGGCGGTGTAAAGCTCTCCTGGCGGGATGTTGGTAGGATTAACGCCAACTTCGGCAAAGACTTCGCCAGCAAACCCGGGGATTCGCATTTTCAGCCCGTCGAGGTCTTCCAGGGTTTTGATTTCTTTGCGGAACCAGCCGCCCATCTGGTTGCCCGTATTACCGCCCGGGAACGACAGCATGTTATGGGGCTCGTACACTTCCTGCATCAGCTCCATACCGCCACCGTGGTAGAACCACGCCCATTGCTCCTGAGCGTTCATACCAAACGGCATACTGGTGAAGTAAAGGGTGTTGGGCACTTTGCCCTTCCAATAATAAGACGCTGAATGGCCCATATCGTATTGGCCCGCTTTGACCATATCAAAGACGCCAAAAGGCGCTTTGTGGCGGTTGGCGGAATCGATCCGGATCTTGAGCCGGCCGTTGGACATTTTTTCGGCCATTTCCGCCATGTTCTTGGTGGCATCACCGAAAATCGGGAAGTTCGGCCCCCAGGTTTCTGCGAGTCGGAGGGTGTAGCTCTTATCAGCAGCGTGGGCAAAGGACGTGAACAGCACGGAGAACACCACTGCGGCGGTCGCAGCAGCTTTCAAGAAGTTTTTCATGATCTTGTTCCTGTTGTGTTTGTTGTATTAGAACGATGCTCGGGTCGTCATTCGCGACTTATGGTCACGATTTGAGCGAGAACTAACAATCCGTAGGAATGACCAAACCAATACGCAGTGATTACTTAGAGCGCCGCAGAAAAACTACGCATTAATACTTAGAGGTATATCCAACTCCTGCCCACCGTTTAAATTTGTAATCGCTAATAGTCCGGCCGCGCCCAAGCAAATGTCCCGGCTGCCGGGTCGATTGCATAAACTGTATAAATAACAGCGAACTAAGGAACCAAAATCGCCCCGAGACCATGTAACGCTCAGTCTCACCGTGTATCGCTTTGTAAGCGCCAACTTCCTGACGATTCTCACCCGAAAAACCCTGAACCAGACCGCATATAACCGAAAAATGCCGCTGTAAGATTCGTCCGAACTCGTCAATAAATTGGTGCGAAACAATGTCAACTTGCGGCAATAATTTAACGAAGCATGGACTGCTGACTCTATCTTTAGCGGTTCTGCTTTCGGGCTGCGGTCTCGACATGACGTCCTCAGACAACGCCACGACACCACAGTCAGAAGCGTCAACCACTCCGGCGGCTGAAACGGTTGAGCTTGCCGGCGCCGCCATGAAAGGCGTTATTCAACAAGGCCTGGTGACCGCCACTCGCCTGATATCCGACAAAGACGGCTACTATGCTCCACAGCGACAGGCCGCAAAACCGGTTTTGACAGCAAACGACGGTAGTTATGTGTGGCAATTGCGAGGAAAGGCGGACAGCTGGGCTTTGGTAGAACTTACCGCTGACAGTAATACCCGCATGACTTGCGACGTCGTTCCCCAATGCGAACGCAGCGGCGCCGAGCCGGTTGCCTTTGGCGACACCATGATGCTGGACGATAGTTTCAGTCTGCGCGGAGCCGGTGATCTTCGCATGGAGACCGTCAACCTCACGCCGCTGACCCATTTGGCCGTGGCGCTGGCTGAGCGTAACGAGAATGGGCTCTCCCCCGATGCACTCTCTGGGGCCTATGAAAGGGTTGAAAGCTGGTTTGGCCTGGCAGCAGGCTCCTTGCGCCTCGACCCGCCAGACCTGACTCGCCTGGACGAGTTTAACGGCGTGTCTGCCGATGCCCTGCAGGTCGCCGTTGCCAATGCGGCTTTCCTTGCCCTGGTCAACAACAACGCCCAATGGAACAACATTTCCGATGTCCTGAACAACGTGGCAACCCAGATTCTCGAAACCGGCCAGATCAGCCTGATGGGCGACGGCGAAAACATCGCTCTGGCCGATCTCGTGTCTGCCGCGGCAGTGCAGGCCTCTGAGCTGCAGGCCGAGGTGGACTCGAGCGTCATCAGCCAAAGACTCGTGGTGGCCGAATACCGCTACGTACAACGCTTCAAGACCATTGCAGAGGTATACGGCGAAGACGACACAAGCGTTGTCGATACACCAGAGCCCGATACCAGTGACGACAACAGCACTGGAGATACTGTCGCCGACAACGGAACGGACAACGACACCAGCGAACCGCCGGCCCCCGAGCCAAGCCCCGAGGACACCGTTCCGGCCAACGCAGCCCTGCTAAGCTGGACCGCGCCGCTCACCAGAGAAAATGGAGACAGTCTCGCAATGGGCGAAATTGCCGGCTTTGAGGTGGTTTACGGCAACAGCGAGGACAGCCTGGACCAAAGCCTGGCCGTTGGCGACGCCTCTATCGACGAGTTGCTGGTGGACGAGCTCACCGAAGGCACCTGGTACTTCGCTATCCGCACCCTGGATACGGATGGCAACCGCAGCCGGTTGTCAGAGGTGGTCTACAAGCAGATATAATGCAGCGTAGACTTATCCTCTTTCCTGGCATTCAGGTCACAACTGCTCCGGCCGCGGTGGACTGCCCACCCTCACTTCGCTGAGTTTCTCCTGGGCCAGGCCGCGGAACAGGGCAAACATCATGGCGAATACGAGGATGAACATCGGCAGGCCAACCACGGTGATCACTTCCTGCAACGCGGTCAGCCCGGCATCACCGGCAAGTACGATCAGCATCGCTGCCAGCATGCCTTCAGACACACCCCAGAAAACGCGTTGATGCCAGGGGCCTGGGTCCGGAGAGCCCGTGCATAACATATCGACCACCAGGGAAGCGGAGTCCGATGAGGTCGCGAAGAAGATGGCGACAATCACAACCGCCAAGCCCTGAATCAACGTAGCCCCCGGGAAGTTTTCGAAGAACGCGAACATGGCCAGGGGAACACTCTCCCCTACGGCTTGTGACAACACCCCCGCCTGTTCGCCCAGCGCCTCCCTGGCCTCCGTCCCAATGCCATCGATCTGCATTGCTGACCAGCCGAAAATGGCGAACCAGATCAGGGTGAAGATTGATGGCGCGAACAGGACCCCGAGCACGAATTCACGGATGGTCCGCCCCCGTGAAATCCGCGCCACGAAGATGCCGATAAAGGGCGACCAGGTCACCGTCCAGGCCCAGTAGAATACCGTCCAGCTGCCCTGCCATCCCCAGCCGCCATCGTCGCCGGTATAGCTTGCAAGTGTGTCGTTCCAGAAGGCCATGGGCAGCAGGTTCGATATGTAGAGGCCGAACGTCTCAACCACGGCTCGCAGAAGGAAAACCGTCGAACCGGTGAAGAGCACGAATACCATCAGGCCAACGGCCATACCGATATTGATGTTGGACAACCGCTTCACACCAGAGTCCAGCCCGGCGACGATCGACCCCACAGCGACGGCCGTCAGGATGGCAATGATCAGCACCTTGGTGATTACCGCATCCGGAATACCAAACAACTCCGTCAGCCCGGCGTTGATCTGCTGCGTGCCCAGCCCGATTGACACCGCCACACCGAACAGCGTGCCGAGGATTGCGAACACGTCGAGAGTCTTGCCGAGAGGCCCGTATATGCGGTCGCCGATCAACGGATAGAACACCGAACTGAAGCGCATCGGCAGGTCGTAACGATAGATAAAATACGCAAAGGCAAGCCCCGGCATGGTGAAGATCGCCCAGGTGTGCAGCCCCAGGTGGTAGATAGCGAAGCTCATGGCATCGTCGGCGGCTTCGACCGAATAGGGCTCGACATTCGGCCTCGGCGGGGAAGAAAAGTGCGAGATGGGCTCGGCCACGCCCCAGAACATCAGCACGGTACCGATGCCGCCGGCAAACAGCATGGTGAACCAGGAAATATTACTGTAGGCCGGTTTCGCGTCGTTGCCGCCCAGCCGGATGGCGCCGAATCGGCTGAGCGCAACCCACAAGAGGAACGCTACCCAACTCGTCACCCCGAAAATGAAAAACCAACCCAGGTTGGTAACAATCCATTCACGCCCCGCTCCGAAGGCCTCTCCGATTGGGCCGGGCGCAATCAGGAGCACGACCAGAAACAGGATCATGATCCCAGCGGACGTGAAAAAGATGGTCGGGTTGGTCCTGAGACCCAACTTTTTTGCGAGAGCTTCCATGACGATTCCTCCCCGAGTCTTTCCGACAACATAGGAGCTAATCGAACGGCACGCCAAATTGTGGGCGAGATTTCATGTTTCTGAAGGCAAATGGCTATCGCCAGAGAACGCTGAAATCCCGGTTGATTACTACTGGGACTTGCTCGAATAGACGCTCAAGGCCGTCACTGTGACCAGGATGAGCCCCATGCCGAGGAACTGGACGCCGCCCAAGCTCTCATTGAGCAATAAAATGCCGAAGAGCGTAGCGGTAACAGGTTCGACCATCGCTACAACGGCAGCGACGGTTGGTACGGTGTGCTTGAGACCCACGATATAGCTTATAAAAGACACGCCACCACCGAGCACCCCCAGCGCAATGAACATCGGCCATTCCGGTGCACCCAGCACAGCAATGACCTGCACAAGGCTGGCTGGCCAGATCAGAACAATACCGAGCACGGCAAACGCGATCACCAGAGCAGCCTGAGGGCTGCCGTTCCTGGCAGCAAACTTGAAGCCGAAAATAAACAATGCATAGGACAACCCCGAAAGCAGGCCGGCAACCACGCCAACCCACGTAATACTGCTACCGCCAACGTCATAGATACCCGTGAGTAGAGCGATGCCGACAATAACGATGACAATGGCCACGCATTTGAACGGCGTCGGCTGCTCCAGCCCGATGGCAAAGGAAACCAGAAACACGAACACCGGGGCGCAATACATGAGGGTCGCCGCGACGGCAACGCTGCCCTCGGAGATACTGAGGAAATAGAAGGAGAAGTTGCCCGCCACGCCAAGGCCGGCCACCGCCGCCCAGAACCAGAGCCGCGGCTTGGCCAATCCGCTGTTCCCAGGACGTAGAATCAGCCAGACAAGTACAAACAGCAGGCCGACAATCCCCCGGTAGAACGAGACTACGAACGAGCCCCACCCTTCTGCGAGCAGGATGGCGCCGATACCACCCGAAAGCCCCCAGAAAAGGGCTGCAAGCGCTACAAGCATTGCACTTCTTAGCGCGCGGTCACCGGATTGTTCTGGCGTGTGATCAGTCAGAATACTCTCCCGCCCGGCCAAACGATTGCTGGTAGACACGGTTCATTCAGGGTGACTACGGAAACTGGGCACCGTCAATACGTTGGAGCCGCAAGCCGACCTGATGTTCGCCGCAGCAATCCCGGGCGCTGCCCACTACGCAAACAGGGCAAAAATTACGGCAATCCCCAAAGAAACCAGCAACGACATTGGAATAGTCAAAGCGATCTCCTGCGACGGCCCTTGATAGCGCACCGACAGTACGTAGCTCATTACCGCCACCGGCATCGCACACTGAATCAGGAAAACCTGCGCTTCCATGGCGCTCAACGGCCAAATCAGCAACAGCACCCACGCAAGGGCTAGACCACCCAATGGCCGATACAGACTGAACACGAGAGGCCTTAGCATATCCCGCGCGCCTGACAGCCGCAGGTTGGCAATAGAGCTGCCCAATTGCATTAGCATTATCGGTACGGTAATCGAGCCCAGCATATCCAGCGTTATCATCACCGGTCCAGGCGGGCGAATGTTTGTCGCCAACAGAAAAGCACCTGCGATCAATGCCAGGACGGGCCCGTTCTTCAGCATTGCCCTGATGGAAAACCGCCCGGACAGGCAGCCGATTCCCAACGTAAAATGACTGACCTGAATCACCGAGGAAATCACCACCGCCAGCCCAAGCGACTGCGGACCAAACAGCGCAAAGCACACCGGAATCCCCATATTGCCCGTATTCGGGTGCACCAACGCCGGAAGATAGGACCTCACCGGCAGGCCAGCTAGCGTAAGCAACAGTGCAGTGACCATCGCCATGACGACCAGCCAGGCCACGGTAATGCCTACAAGGGCACCCATTCCTAAAATGCCCATATCCATGCTCAATACGGAGTGGAGCAGCAACGCGGGGATTCCAACGGTGGTAACCAGGCCAGCCAATGCCTTGCCGTCAAAAAAATCGGTTTTTCGGCCAAGAATGGCCCCGAGGAGTATCAAAGACAGCAGAGGGACAAGGGCTTCTGTGAGATGCTGAATCATAGTGAATAAAGAGAGGTCATGGTTTCAGGCTAAAGGGAACGGGGTTTGGCACTTTCAATACTCGGGTATAACTTCAACGCGAGATCATAAATAATGATGCCATATAGACTACCATTAAGCCCCAATATCCCGGGGTAAAGGTAGCTCCGCGAAAACCGATACCTGGCCGTATTGCTGATAAGCCAATCTGCCACCGCCTTTGCCGTGGCAGGTTATAGAAAAGTACCTGAGGGCAGGTTAACCTGTAACCTATTGAATCTATGTTTTACTACTTTGGCTTTGGCTCCAACATGAGCATGCTCTCGCTGAGAGCGAAGGGTGTCGAGCCTCGGGCATCTACGAAAGCGGTGCTGCACGGATGGCAGTTGCGCTTCAACGTGCAGCACTTCTTCCGCCATGAGGGTGGTGTTGGCAACATCGAAAACACCGGCCACCCGGACGACCGGGTTCTCGGCGTGCTCCATGAATGCCCGGACGAGGCGCTTTCTCTGTTAGATCAGGCCGAAGCTTACGGGCATGGCTATAACCGCATAGAGATCGAGGTAGAGCCGGATAACCCTAGCGCGGCAATGGCCCCGAAGGTCTCTGCTCTCACCTATGTGGGCATGCCCCAATTTATCGACAACGACTGCCGACCAAGCCGTCGTTACCTGAACATCGTTCTGGAGGGAGGCCGCCAGGCCGGACTGGATGGCAAATACCTGGAGTCACTGGCCAATCAGCCCATTCATCAACTTGATGAGTACCCAACGTTCGCGGCACCACCCGGAGACTACCCAACATTTGACCGGGCGTTGCTGGCAAAACAGCCGCTGTACACAGCCCTCTACGGGGCCGTGTTTGATATGTCCGAGGCGAGGCCTCTGCACCACTTCCTCAAAGGCTTTTTTGGAGGCAGGGACATGACGCTTTTTCACCTCAGACGGCTGGACAGCAGCAAGGTTGATGAAACCATGGACGATATCCGGAACGGACGCCTCAACAAGGCCCAGAAGCGATACCTCAACGCCTATCTGAACGAATACGCCAGAGAGTATCGCTACGTCGGCCGCTATAACTATGATAAAGACTGAGGAGTTCTCATGCCGTCTTTCCCGCCAGCCCTGGCACACAATGCCATCGAAGAGATCCTGCCGGATCTGTTTTTTGTCAGTGGTGCCATGGAAACCGTCCTTATGGACCTGGATTGGCAATTCAGCCGCAACATGACCATCGTCCGTGACGGTGAACGGCTGATCCTTATCAATACGGTCCGCCTTGATGATGACGGCCTGGCGGAACTGGACCGACTGGGAAAAGTAACCGACGTGATTCGGCTTGGCGCTCTGCATGGGCGTGACGATGCGTTCTATGTTGACCGTTACCAGGCGCAGTACTGGGTGATGCCAGGTCTGGAACCGGAGGACCAAAGCGGGTCTGAAAGAGAGGCAAACGTCCTCGGCCAGACGCTGCCCCTGAGTGACGCATCGCTATTTCAGTTCCAAACTACCAAACTTCCTGAAGGCGTACTCCACCTCCAGCGGGATGGCGGCATCCTGATAGCCTGTGACGCCCTGCAGAACTGGCTGAAACCCGACGAGCACTTCTGCGACGCCTCGCGACAGCGAATGGAGCAGATGGGCTTCTTCACACCCGCCAACATTGGCCCAGTCTGGCTGCAGGCGGCGGAACCTGCTGCCGAGGATTTTAACCGGCTCAAAACACTGAACTTCAAACACGTTCTCTGTGGCCATGGCCACCCCCTACTGGACAACGCCAAAGAGGACTTCAGCGCCACCTTCGATCGAGTGTTCCATTGCCAGGCGTGATCCCCAGGAGCGGCACCTGATGCAGAGCGAATTACAGCTGCCCGGATACACAATCTCCTTCTGCCTCTGGAGAAAAGCAGGCCGGGCGGCCTATCGCGCACGGCGACTCTCGGACGGTGCAGACGTCTGCATTGAAACCCTTGATACCGAATATCCCGACCGCAGGCAGGTGGCCACGCTCAATCACGAAGCCAGCATTGCTTCACGGCTCGACGGCGTGAAAGGCGTACGCAGGGTTCATGACATATTGCCACACGGTAGTGGGAACCTGGCGCTCATCACCGATCCCTGTGAGCGTTCGCTTGCCTCGGTAATGGCCGAGAGCCGTAACAGACGCTTGCCCCTGCCCCAGACGCTGAAAATAGCCCAGGCCCTGGTACAGATTCTGAGCGACATCCACGCACAGGACATCGTGCACAAGTCGCTGACACCCCATAACGTCCTGTTTGACTCAAGAAGTGGCGCACTGGTGCTGTCGGGGTTCAATATAGCATCGGAGCTGGGGCAGGAGCGGCAGGCCAAACAGCTGCCCAATCAGCCCGAGGCGGCATTGGCCTACATGTCGCCGGAACAGACCGGGCGCATGAATCGGAGCCTCGACTACCGCTCGGACTACTATTCCCTCGGCTTGCTGCTGTTTGAACTTCTGACCGGCCAACCTCCGTTTACAGCCAACAATACCCTGGAGTGGGTACACAGCCACATAAGTCGTCTGCCTCCGGCGCCTCACACCGTGTTTGAGGACATACCCGAGGCCCTTTCAGACATTGTGCTGAAGCTTCTGGCCAAATCCCCGGAAGAACGTTATCAAAGCAGCCTGGGCCTGCTGCACGACCTATCCCGTTGCGCCACGTCGATAGAACAGGATCTGCCACTGCTGCCCTTCACACTGGGTGAAAAGGATCATCTGCAGAAGTTTCTGATTCCCCAGGCACTTTACGGCCGCGAGCGCGAGCTGCAGGAGCTGCTGGGCCTGTTCGAGCAGGCGGTGGAGGGACGATCCCGCTTCTGCCTGGTTCACGGCTACTCCGGCGTTGGCAAGTCGGCACTGGTCAACGAAATTGATCGCTACCAGATCCGCGAACGCGGCTTCCTGGTCCAGAGCAAGTTCGACCAGTTCCAGCAAAGCGAAGCCTACTCAGCACTGGCAGCCACCTTTCGTGCCCTCGTGCAGCAAATCATGCTAGAGCCCGACAACCAGCTTGACTGCTGGCGCACCGAACTGCTTGGTGCGCTGGGGCCCAACGGCGCCCTGGTGATCGACCTGGTGCCGGAGCTGGCGCTGATTATCGGCGAACAACCCCCTGTGACCGAGCTGCCACCCTCAGAGAGCCGTAACCGGTTGCAGCTGGTACTGACCGCATTCCTGCGAGTGTTTGCCGGCGAAGGCCATCCGGTCGTGCTGTTCCTGGACGATCTGCAGTGGAGCGACACCCCAACCCTCGACCTGATACGCCGTATAGTCACCTCCAGGGACCAGAGCCACCTGCTGTTGATTGGCGCCTATCGCAGCAATGAAGTCGGCCCTGGGCACCCCCTCAGATTGCTCCTGGATGACCTCAACAACCATCGGCGAATTCATCAGATCCCTGTGGGGCCGCTTGATGAATCGTCGGTGGACCAAATGGTGGCCGATGCCCTGCGTTGCGAGCCGGAAACAAGCCGCACACTGAGCGAGATGCTGTTTCACCGCGCCCAGGGCAACCCCTTCTTTACCAACGAGTTGCTGCGACAGTTCCATGCCCAGGGGGCAATCTGGTCAGATTCGGGCAGTGGCCAATGGCACTGGCAGCTCGACAGGGCCAGTTGGGATGAAACCAGCCATGACGTGGTTGAGTTCATGCTGGATAACCTGCGAAAGCTCCCGGACGAAACGCAGAACGTACTTCAACTGGCCGCCAGCATCGGGAATACCTTTACCCTGCAAACGCTCGCCACCATCTACGAGCATACCGTTGCGGAAACCGCCCGGGCCCTTCTGCCGGCGTTGAAACAGTACACCGTGCTGCCGCTACACAGTGATTATCGCCTGGCGAGACACCAGGACGGAGAGCGGGTGCTCAACCCCAGCTATCGTTTTCAGCATGACCGGGTGCAGCAGGCTGCCTACAACCTCATCGCAACCGGCGAGCTCCCCCGGGTACACCTAACGGTCGGGCGCCTGATGCTACAACACGGCGGCGGGCAGGTCGCCGATGACCAATTGATTGATATCGTTAATCATCTCAATCAGGGGCGTGCGCTGATCCAGTCCGGGCCAGAACGCCTTCAACTGGCCGAGTTCAACCTTCGTGCCGGCAGTCGCGCCCGACAAACCTCGGCCTATCAACAGGCACTCGACTACTTGCAGGTCGCCGAGGAATTGCTGCCAGACGACGCCTGGTCACAGATGCCCTCACTGATGGCCACATTGGCGTCAGAGATACAGCTTTGCCTCTACCTCACCGGACGTACCGAAGAGGCCGACCATTGGTTGGAACAGATGCTGGACCATGCGGACTCCCGGCTGCATCGCGCCGACATTCTCGCCATACGTACCCGGCAGAATGCCACGCTGGGTAGAATGGAGGCGTCTATTCACGCTGCCATTGAGGGGCTGGCACTACTGGGTGTCAATTTCACCGAACACCCCAGCCAGCACGATATCGATGTCGAACGCCAACGGGTACTGACGAACCTGGCTGGCCGCGAAATCACCGATCTGGTTGGCGCTCCTGTCATCGAAGACCCAGCCACATTGACCGCCATGCGTCTGCTGATGGAAATCTTTGCGGCCGCGTTTCTCTCCGGCAGCAAGCTGTTCAGCTACCTGGTGCTAAAAGCGGTTAACCTGGCTTTGCATCGGGGCAACTGCCCGGAATCGGCGTTTGCCTATGCCGCCTACGGCATGCTTTTGTGTGGTGAGCTGAACGAGCCCGCCCTGGGCTATCAGTACGCCAAGGTTGGCCTGGCCATCAATGAACGGCTTGATGACCTCAGCCTGAGGGCGCGCGTTATCTATGTATACGCCATGTTCGTTCATCACTGGAGCAACCACTGGGCAACGCTCACGCCCTGGTTCCGCAAGGGCATCGAAGCCGGCTATCAATCCGGCGACCTGCTCTATCTGGCCTACAGTGCCCAGGACTGCGTGATCTGGGACCCGGGCATGGATCTGGAAACCGCAAGCCAGTTGCATCAGGAAAACCTCGACATCGTTCGCGAGTGCGCCTACCAGGATTCGCTGGACTCCGGTTCCCTCTTCCTGCAGATGCAGCGCAATTTTCTTGGCACCACCCACTCACCGGCCAGTCTGAGCACCGATGATTTTGATGACCAGGCGTGTCTCGAGGCAATGAGTACGCGCCAGTTCATGACCGGCATTGCCAATCATCATATCTACAGTGCCGAGATCAACCTGCTCTACGGGAACTACGAACAGGCACTGCACTTTGTCAGAAAGCAGGACAAGCTAATCAAGTCCGCGATGTCCCTGCCCCAGCTCGTGCGTTTCTACATTGTTGCCAACCTCACCCTCACGACTCTATTCCCCACCATGAACAGGGCTGACCAACAGGCCACACGAGAACGCCTGGAACGGGACCTGGCGCGCATGACCCGTTGGGCGGACAATTGCGAAGCGAATTTCCGCCACCTTCAATTTCTGATGACCGCAGAACTCGCCCGCCTGGATGGCAGGCACGACGCCGCACTGGAGCTCTATGACACGGCCATCGACACGGCACGGGCAAACGGCTTCCTGCGCGATGAGGCCACTGCCTTTGAGCGCGCCGCACGGCACCTGCTGGCACTAGGTAAAGGGCGCTCAGCCGAGGGTTATCTCCGTGGTGCCCACGGGGTATACAACCGCTGGGGCGCACAACGCAAGGTAGAACAGCTGGAGGACGAGTTCCCGGTGCTTCGTCAGTGGGTTCAGGCCCACCTCAGCCCACCAGGAAGCCATTTGGCCAGTCTCGACCTTGCATCGGTTATGAAAGCCTCCCGTGAGATCTCCGGCGAGATGGTGCTGGACCAGCTGTTGCAGAAAACCCTGGCGATTCTGCTGGAAAATGCCGGTGGGCAATGGGGCTGCCTGATTGTCCGGGCCGGTGGCACATTCAGTGTTGAGGCCATAATCCGGCCAGAGCAGCCGTCACCACAGGTTGAGATCCCCACCCACTCAACACTCAGCGATCGTCAGGGCAAGGCCCTCGCCCTGCCAATGAGCGTGATCAGCCAGGTGTTTCAAAGGGGCGAAGCCGTGGTCCTGCACGATGCCATGGCGGACGGCCCGTTTGTGAACGACCCCTACACTATTCACCTGCATCCACGATCAGTACTGTGTGTCCCTATCATCGTGCGGGAACGTTTTGAGGCGGCGGTCTACATGGAAAACAACCTGACCGACGCCGTCTTCACCGACGACCGGGTGGAATTGATTCAACTGCTCTCCGCCCAGGCGGCTGTCGCCATCGAAAACGCCCGGCTCTACACTCAGGTACAGGACCATTCCCGGCTCCTGGAAGAGAAAGTGGTTGAACGCACGGCAGAGCTGGAAGAACTCAATGAAGAACTGCAACGCCTGGCCGACCGCGATGGCCTGACCGGCGTCGCCAACAGGCGTTCCGGTGACGCCTACCTCAAAGACACCTGGCTGCGCCTGAGAAGGCAGCCCCAGCCCTTATCTGTGGTTATGCTCGATGTGGATCACTTCAAGCACTTCAACGACAATTACGGCCACCAGATGGGTGACGAATGCCTGATCCGGGTAGCCGAGACACTGCAGGAGCAACTGCAGCGCTCAACCGACATGGTGGCACGCTACGGGGGAGAAGAGTTCATTCTGATACTCCCCAATACTGACGAAAATGGTGCGATACAGGTCGCTGAAAATGCCCGCGTTGCCATCGAAGCATTGGACATCAGGCACGACCATTCAACGGCGCGAGATTGCATCACCGTCAGCGTGGGCTGCGCCACCATCGTTCCCGATGACAAGAGCAGTCTCGAGGAATTGGTCTTTGCCGCCGATGCGGCACTCTACAAAGCCAAAGAGAGCGGCCGAAACCGAATTCAAGCGGCTGAGAGCGCTTGAGATAACGAGACTTTTTTACCAAACTCAGTGATCTTGAGATTATGATCAACGCATTTGCCGTATCCAACTACCGCAGCCTTAAGAGTATCGTCGCGCCCCTGACCGGCCTCAATGTGGTAACCGGGCCCAACGGCTGCGGCAAGTCCAACCTTTACAAGTCTCTGCGGTTACTGGCTGAAACCGCAAAGGGCAACTTAATCTCGTCGATCGCGCAGGAAGGCGGGCTGGATTACACGTTCTGGGCAGGGCCGGAGACCTTTACCAAAGGCATGAAAGACGGTGTCGATCCCGTACAGGGCTCTGCCAAAAAACAGAACAGCCGGCTTAGGCTGGGCTTTGTGGGTGAAGACTTCGGCTACGCCATCTCACTGGGCATGCCCGCCCCTCAGGGATTTGCGGGCTACCAGGACCCGTCCATGTTTCAGTTTGACCCGGAAATCAAGCGCGAGTGCATTTGGTCGGGAGACGTCTGCCGTCCCAGCAGTTGCCTGATTGACCGGGTCGGGCCTGCGGTGAAAGTGCGCAACGGTCGTAAATGGGAAGTCTACAACGCCCACCTCAACACCTACGAAAGCATCCTCAACGAAATCAGCGATCCGGTGGCTGTGCCCGAGGTTCATGCTGTCCGGCAAACCATCCGCAACTGGCGCTTCTACGACCAGTTCCGAACCGATCCCCAGTCCATCATCCGCACTCCCCAAATCGGTACGCGAACGCCGGTGCTTGATCACGACGGCCATAGCCTAGTCGCGGCTCTGCGGACCATCCACGAGGTTGGCGACCGGGCGGCGTTGTACGATGCCATTGAGGATGCCTTTCCCGGGGCAACCATCAACTTTGAGGCAGACTCCGGCAACCGTTTCATACTGCAGTTTTTGCAGGAGGGGTTGCTGCGCCCCTTAAACCAGGCGGAGCTGTCGGACGGCACGCTTCGCTACCTGTTGCTGGTAGCCGCACTACTCACGCCAAGACCACCGTCACTATTGGTGCTTAATGAACCGGAAACCAGCCTGCACCCGGATTTGCTGCCTGCCTTGGGGCGCCTGATCAATCGAGCATCACGTGAAACCCAGGTGTGGGTCGTTTCCCACGCACCACGTTTGGTGGCAACTCTGGAACAGGATGGCGACTGCAACTCCATCGCCCTGAACAAAGACCTTGGCGAAACCATAGTCCTGGGGCAGGGTTTGTTGGATGCGCCACCCTGGCAATGGGCGGATTAATAATGGAATTCACTTTCCTGGGCACATCCGCCGGCACCCCGACACGGTCACGAAATGTGAGCGGGCTGGCCCTGTGTCACTCCGGTCCCAAACCCTGGTATTTGATCGACTGCGGTGAAGGCACGCAACACCAGTTGCTTCGCACCCGCTACTCGGTAGTGCAATTACGCGCCATCTTCATCACCCATATCCACGGCGACCACACGTTTGGCCTTCCAGGGCTGCTCACCAGCGCCTCCATGCTTGGCCGCACGGAACCGCTGGACATCGTTGCCCCCATCCAGGTACAACGTTTCATCAGCGCAGTGCTCGCAAACAGCGACTCCAGTCTCAGCTACTCGCTAAACTTCATCGATTCCGAAGCATCGGATTTCCAGTGGCAGGATGAGCACGTCAGGGTTACCAATGTGGCACTGTCCCATCGTGTCGCCTGCCGCGCCTATGTGTTCACCGAGCAAAGCCTGGAGCGACAACTACTTCAGGACAAATTAAGGGCGGAAGGCATCGAGCCCGGTCCCGGCTGGGGCGAATTGCAGAAAGGCAACGATATAACGCTGGAGGATGGCCGCCTGCTCAGAAGTGACGAATACACGCACATTCCCCGCGCGGCCCGCCGCCTTATCGTCGCTGGCGACAACGACACCCCGGACCTGCTGGCCGATGCCTGCAACGGCACCCATGTGCTGATCCACGAAGCCACCTATACCCAGGACGTGGCCGACCGGGTCGGCCCCTGGCCACAACACAGCTCCGCTGAACAGGTGGCCCGCTTCGCCCAACAGGCTCACTTGCCCAACCTGGTGCTGACCCATTTCAGCTCACGTTACCAGTCCGGGCCGGGAGGTACGCCCCATATCAACCAACTGGCGGCCGAAGCCATGCAGCACTACAAGGGCCAGCTGTTTCTGGCGCGGGATTTTGATACCTATCGGCTGGAAAAGGATTTGTCGTTGAGTTGCCTGACCCAAACACATTCAATCTGACGAAGGATATTCACAATGACGTATCAGTTCGAAGACCTAAGGAAGGCTTGCCGGACAGAATGGCGCGACTACATTGAACACAGTTTCGTAAAGCAGTTAGGCGATGCGTCGCTCGCTCCCGAAGCGTTTCAGCACTACCTCAAGCAGGATTACCTGTTCCTGATCCAGTTTGCCCGCGCCTTCGCCCTGGCGGCCTACAAAAGCCCAACCTTGCTGGATCTCCGCCATGCAAAGGAAGGCTTGCAGGCCATCGTGGATGTAGAGCTGGACCTACACATCAGCTACTGCAAGGAATGGGGCATTTCAGAAGCAGAACTTGCCAACCTGCCGGAAGCGCGCGCCACCCTTGCCTACACACGCTATGTGCTCGACACGGGCAACCGCGGCGATTTGCTCGACCTGCATGTTGCGCTCTCCCCCTGCATGGTGGGTTACGGGGAAATCGCCAATTGGCTGAACAACCGGGCAGAAACCATTCGGGGAGACAAAAACCCGTATGACGCCTGGATCGCCATGTATGAAAGCGACGAGTTCCAGCAGGCCATGCACGCGGAAATCCAGTGGCTGGATGAACGACTGGCGGATGTATCCCCCGCCAGGTTCGAGCAGCTTACCCGGATATTCAGCGACGCCACCCGGCTGGAAATCGATTTCTGGGAAATGGGTCTGAAACAGAGCGATTGAGAAACGCGTGGTCAACCACAGCACTTCTTGAACTTGGCACCACTCCCGCAATGGCAAGGATCATTGCGGGAAGGCAGTTTCGCCGTGGTCACCGTCGCCCCTTTGTTCAGGAGCGCCGTCAGTTCGGTGATGGATTCAACCGCACCCTCGCGGGCATCCACTGTAATGTTGGCATGCAGATTGGCTTCCGCCACCTGAGCTTCGACCTCCTGCCTGCGCGCCTCACTGGTAACCACCAGTGTTAGCGGAAACTTCTTGCTGCCACTCTTCTGACTGGCCTTGGTCTGGAAGCCACCATGGGCGGTGTGGTGCTGGCGCGCGTCCTGCCGGCCTTTGTAGAAGAACTTGTCTGACATGCTGAAATCTCGATGAATGGAAGAGTACCCGGCGCCCGAAAAAAGCGAGCGAGCACCGGGCGAGACGTTTTAGCATGCTTATTGAATTGGATATATAGGCATAAGTGGAAATTCGATGAACCTGCCCCAAAGTTGACCACGCCCCGACGGAGCCCGCAAACTGAGCGAACACATCATTCCACAAAGAATCCACATCCGATGCCAGCAAACGTAAAAACCCGGATTTTGTTCCGCTCCAAACGCCTGAACCTGTACCTCGTCCGCTACCCAGAAGGTCACAAGGTGGGACCGCACCTGGACATGACTTCCGAAGGCCGGCTGTACAAACTCAATTGTGTTCTGGTAAAGCCCAAAGCAGGCGGTGAATTCATTTGCGAAAAGAACATTTTCAACTTGTTTGGCCGGGTATACCTGTTTCGACCAGATCTCTACCAACACCGGGTTTCGAAGATTGAACGTGGGAATCGTTGGTTGCTCAGCTTTGCACTTAACACATCGGGTAACGTTCCCCTGGCACAATGATCGCCTAGATCCGACAGAAGCCGTCAGCCCAACAAGCACGCCTTGGCCTCATTAATACGGGCAGCCAAGTAGTTACTCCCACCGCGGTCCGGGTGTACTTTCTGCATCATCCTGCGGTGAGCCCGAATGATCTCGTCCTGTGTTGCACCGGGCTTCAGCCCCAAGATGTCCAGTGCTTCGCTCTCGGTAAGTGGACCGCCAGCATTGGCTTGTTCTTCGGATTCTTCGCCTCCAGCGCTGGCCTCATCGTCAGCACGCCATGAGTCACCAAACCGGCGGTCAAGATAACTTTCCAGCAGCCGGGCGGAGTCCTCGTCGTGCGCCCGGCAGTATCGCAACAGCTCAAGAAATTCACTTTCGCCCAGGTCCGCCAGCTCTCGCCCGGCCATGGGGCCTTTCAGGACCTTGCCACTCATGGTGCCGGAGTCATGATCCAGGCTCATTTCCAGAATGTCGCCGGACACATGGGATTGATTGCCTGAACTTGCGTTTGCATCTCCCGTTCCGGCCCCCGCCATGCGTCCTGTCAATAATGACGGCAGCACCCGGCGTAGCAGTGGGTAGAGAAACGCCAACAACGCGAACAGAGCGTGTAGACGGCCGGTAACCGCCATCAGAACCACTATCCCGATACCGGCCATCAAGGCCAGCTTTATCATCGCCGGCTTACGTTGGCTGGCCGGCTGGTTGCGCAGCCAGACCCACGCAACAACCGACAGTGCTATGACCAGAAGCGTTAGTGGCACTCGGATACCCCGGAACTCATCGGTCCATCGATGGCTTGAACGTGGATTGAAACAAGCGCTACTTGATCTGCTGAGTCAAGCGCTTGACCTCTGGAGAACTGCTGCTGGAAAAATCCTGCAGGGCCTTGGCTCCCCCGGAAGCATAGACCGCCACCGCAGCCATAAGATCCTTGAGAACCTGCGGACTGTTGCGATCGAAGGGGGCATAAGCCCCACCAGACAACTTGCTCACCTGCTGGAACACCTCTCTGGCATGAGCATCGGCGCCCTCGTGGAACATGAACACCGGCGTTCGCAGCATCCCCAGCTCCCCCGCGGTATGGCACAGTTCGTCCACCGGTTCCTCGCAACAGTCGCCAATAAACACCACCGCCCTTACGGCCTTTTCCCGGGTTTCTTTCACGGCATGAGCCAACACCCGGCTGATCTGGGTGCGCCCACCCAGGCAGGAAACGCCGTTCATCAGGTTCAACAACTGACCGGTCTCCGTCACAAACCCTGTGGCCTTGAACTCGCCAAAGCCGCGGTAGTAACAAAGCTGGATAGCCAAACCACCCAAATCCCGGGTCGCCATGAACAGTTCACTCTGCAAGTGGCAGGCCTCATCCCAGGTTGCCTCCCGGCTGGCGGTGGCATCCAGCGCGAATATCAGCCTGCCCTGCCCGCCACCCTGTTTAGGCAATGTGCGAACCTCGTTGATAAACTGGTCGATGGCCTGTCTATCGGATTTGGGGCGCAGTTCTTTGTCGGCCATAGTGGTCCTTTCTCGTTTACCAGTGCGCACGCACCTGGGTTACCATCAGCCCGCCAGTGCTGCCCGCACCTTCTTGCTCAGGTGGCCCATATCAACCCGGCCAAGTACCTGGGGCTTTAGCTCGTTCATCACTTTGCCCATATCCTGCATTCCCTGTGCATCGGCAGCGCTGATGGTCATTCGAATCAGGCCGTCCAGATCATCCTCATTCAGGGCCGCAGGCATGAATTCCTCAATGATTACCATTTCCGCTCTTTCCTTGTCACCCAACTCCTCGCGCCCCGCCTCATCGTACTGACTGGCGGCGTCGCGGCGCTGTTTGAGCATCTTGTCCAACACCTTGAGGACATCCTCATCGCTCAAATCACGGCGCTCATCAATCTCAATCTGTTTGACTGCCGCCTGCGCCATACGCAGGGTGACAAGCCGGGTCTTATCCTTGTTCCGCATCGCGTCTTTCACCGCGGTGTTGAGTTGTTCCTTCAGTGTTGCTTCTGCCATTGCCGGCCTCCTTCAGATGAGTTAAATCAACTTTCCCAAATAGTGATTCATAGCACGATGGGAGTGAACCAAAAAGCTATTTGCAGACTACACTGCTAACCTGCTCATTCTTTTGACACCAGTGGAGTCACTGCATGATTACCGTTCACCACCTCAACAATTCCCGTTCACAACGCGTTCTCTGGATGCTGGAAGAATTGGGAGTGCCCTACGAAATCCAGCGTTACGAGCGTGACCCTAAAACCATGCTGGCACCGGCCAGCCTAAAAAAAGTGCACCCGCTGGGTAAATCACCGGTGATTACCGATGGCGATCTGGTGGTAGCGGAGTCAGGCGCTATTATCGAGTATCTGGCCCACACCTACGGCAAAGACACCATGTTGCCGGAAACCGGCGGCCAGGCGTGGCTGGATTATACCTACTGGCTGCATTACGCCGAAGGCTCCCTGATGCCACCGTTGGTAATGCGCCTGGTGTTCCAGAAGGTAAAAAACAGCCCGATGCCGTTTTTTATCAAGCCGGTGGCCAAAGGTATCGCCGATAAAACCACTGCTACCTTCATCGGCCCGATGATCAAAACACACCTGGATTTTGTTGAAGCTCACCTGGCGAAAAACACCTGGTTTCTGGGGGACAACCTCAGCGCGGCGGACATCCAAATGAGCTTTCCACTGGAAGCCTCGGTAGCACGGGGTATCGTTGGCAAAGACCGGCCCCATATCAATGCGTGGGTTAAGAGAGCTCACGCCAGGCCGGCTTACCAAAAGGCACTCGAGAAGGGCGGTGAATACGACTTTGCCTGAACGCACGGAGGAGGGCTCACTGCCCTCCCTTTTTTAGAAGCGAGAAGGCAACACCAAACCGACATGCAGATATGTCTCGGTTTCCCACACTTTTATTAAACACCGTTCGCCACCATCTAAAGGAGACAGACTTCGACCACACATCCCTCAGGATCACTCCATGAACGCGACCATCAAGCAATTCCTCCTGGTTTCAAGCATCTACCTACTCGCCCCAACCGTTAACGCCTTCGACCTTAACGACGCGCTTTCCAGCGGCACCGAAGCAATGACCTCGGCATCAGAGGTCAGCGGTGAAGCCCAGGAACTGGTCGGCCAACTCCAAAGCCAGCTCGGCGTCACGCAGGCCCAGGCAACAGGTGGCACCGGTGCCCTGTTACAGCTTGCAAAAAACCAGCTGGGCAACGACTCCATGAGCACCCTCACCAGCAAAGCCTCGGGCCTGTCCAGCCTGTTGGGCGGTGGTAGCAGCCTGAGCGGAAGCCTGCTTTCCGGCATCTCGTCAATGGACGGCGTGCAATCGGCCTTTACAGCCCTGGGTATGGACAGCGGCATGATCCAGCAGTTTGTCCCGGTTATCATGAGCTTCCTGGAAAATCAGGGGATTGGCTCTTCGTTGCTGGGGCAACTGCAGGGTCTCTGGACGCCAGACGCCTGAAGCGGTCGCCCCTCTCAAGGACGGCCTCTACACCGTAATTCGCTCCAGGGCCTCCCGAATCCCTGGAGGAATCGGTGTCGAGGACTGGGTGGCACGATCCACGAACACATGGACAAGCTCGCCATGTGCGGCTGCCTGGGTGTCGTTCTCCATGAAAATCCCCACCTCGTAGGTCACAGAACGGGTGCCAATTCTGGCAACCCGAACGCCGGCTTCAAGGGCATCAGGGTAGGCAACCGGCTTCTTGAACTGGCAGCTGGAACTCACCATAAAACCCACTACCGGTGCGTTGTGTATATCAAGACCGCCTTCTTCAATGAGATAGCGGTTGATGACCGAATCGAAGTAGGAATAGTAGGTCACGTTGTTGACGTGACCGTAGATGTCGTTATCCATCCATCGGGTGATGATGGAGTAAAACACGGGGAAGTCAGATCGTTCCATGGAGGCAGCCTGGCGTCAGTGGTCGTCAAAAAGAATGACCTGGCGAATGGCCTTGCCGTTTGCCAATCGCTCAAAGCCTTCGTTGATCTCATCAAGGGTCAGGGTGTCGCTCAGTAGCTTGTCGACCGGCAACCGTCCCTGGCGAAACAGGCTGACGTAGCGGGCCACATCCCGCACCGGCACACAGCTTCCCACATAGCTACCCTTGAGGGTTCGCTCCTCTGCCACCAGGCTCACCTGTTGAATCGACACCTTCCTGTCAGGGTGTGCCAACCCACCTGTTACGGTTGTACCGCCACGACGAGTCAGTTGATAAGCCAACTCCAGCGCCTTTTCAGAACCCGCCATTTCGATCGCACAATCAACGCCTCCGTTGGTCAAGGCTTTCACCTGGCTCACGCAATCTTCGTCCGCCGCGTTGATGCCAGCGCTGGCGCCCAGGCTCTTGGCCATCGCAAGCTTGTCTTCATCCAGATCAATGGCAATGACCTGTCCTGCCCCGGCCACCAGCGCACCCAACACACTGTTCAGGCCCACGCCGCCAAGCCCGATAACGGCGACCGTCTGGCCGGCTTTGATATCGGCCGAGTTGATGGCGGCGCCCACGCCCGTCAGCACGGCACAGCCAAAGAGGGCGGCATGATGAAACGGCAGGTCTGGATCAATCCGTACCAGTGAATGTCGGGACACCACTGCGTGATCGGCGAACGCAGAGACGCCCAGGTGGTGATTCACCGGCGTACCATCCGCCCGATGCAGCCGGTGTTCGCCACCAACAAGCGTACCGGCATTGTTCGCGACGGCCGCCGGTTCGCACAGGGCGGGGCGACCTTCGGCACAGGGGCTGCAGTGCCCGCAGCTGGGAACAAAGACAGTGACCACGTGATCACCCGGGCTGAGATCTGTCACCCCTGCCCCAACGGCTTTGACCACGCCTGCCGCCTCATGGCCCAGGGCCATAGGTACGGGCCTTGGCCGGTTGCCGTCAATCACGGACAGGTCTGAATGGCACAAACCCGCTGCCCGTATCTGAACCAACACCTCATGATCGCCCGGTGGATCCAGTTCCAGCTCTTCAATCGTCAGCGGTCGGTTTTCGTCGAAAGGCTGTGGCGCACCTATCGTTTCCAATACAGCGGCACGGATTTTCATAACGATGATCCTGTTGGTGTTTTTGTTCGGAATGTCCGCAAGGTACTAAGTTTCTCTGATTTAGGGAAGTTCTGAAGTTTCTCTACCGGATGATCAGGGCGTTAACAGGAAACCGTAACGATTCCTGATAAAGTGAGCGCCTGTAAACGACTCCGTCCCACTTACCGGTAACTGCACCTGTCACTTATGCCCATTGCCATACCACCCGAGCAGACCATCTCCGAAGCAGAGATAGAGCTGGCCATAGGCTCGGGCATTGAACGGTATTTCGCCGACTGCCGGTCGCGGGTGCCGGCGTTTATCGACCGACATTTCCACTATCCCGGCGCTGTGGCAACCAACCGGATGGCACTGGGCTGGGACATGTTGCGGGCGCCGATCAATCTGCTTTGGGCGCCGGTTTACGCCCTTGCCTGCCTGGTAAAAATTCCAACGCGCAAACGAGCCGGTCTGAGATGGCTGCACGGAATGGCTGATCGTGTGCCTGCTGGTTTTACCACCCGCGTACAACAGCACATCTCGAGCCTTATTCAGGCCGACCTGCTGAACAATGGCCAGCCAACGGGCCACTTGCTGGAGGACTATCTGGTGGAAGCGCTGGAGGAGGTTTACGAGCGCCACAGCTCTGAGCCAGTCGACCACCAGCACTTTATCAAACTGGTAGAGCCTGTGATTGCCGACGCTCTGCGTCAGTACCGCGTAACGCGGACGGCCTCTGCCGATATCACCAACAGCATTTCATGCACCGTGCTGGGCGCGTTCGCGTTCCAGAAGTTTACGCCTGGGGGCATAGGGCTCGGAGTGGTGCTGGCGTCCATGCTTGCAAAGACCCTGGCCGCACGGGACTTTATCCTCGGCGAAACCATTGGCACGTGGTACTACAGCGTCTTTCCACCGGAGCCGTCGCTGGCAACGACCGCCGGCGTCATGCTCGCGGTCATGGCCGCCCTGGCAGCGTTCGCAGCGCTGTCTGGCGTTATTTCCGACCCCGTGCAGGCGGCACTCGGCCTTCATCGTCGTCGCCTGCATAAGCTGCTGGATCACCTGGAGCGGGACGTATCGCTCAGCACCCAAAGCAGCTTTCGGCCAAAAGACCAGTATGTGGCCCGCATTCTGGACACGTTCGACATGATCCGAGCCGGGTTAATTTAGGCAAGAGCCTCCCGGGCAGGGAGGACTGACTGTTCCTGAACTACAATCAGTACCTGCAGGGCTAAACTGACCAGAACTCACATGAGGCACCCATGGCGCAACCAACCCCGCTTCAAACTTTATTCGACACCCTTCCTCAGAGCGGCCGGGTTGAATGGATTGGCATCCGCCCTGCCCGTGGTGAGCCTATGACAATACTCGATAACGTGATGATCACGCCGGGCAAAGGCCTGGAAGGCGATCGATTCGAGGGCCGCGAGACCAGCAAACGGCAGGTCACCCTGATCCAGAAAGAGCACCTGCATGCCATTGCCTCCTGCCTCGGGCGGGATGCTCTTGACCCAGATATTTTCCGGCGCAACATTGTGGTCTCTGGCCTGAACCTCCTGGCCCTGAAAGGCAAAACGTTCCGAATCGGGGGTGTGGTGCTGGAATACACCGGCCTGTGTCACCCCTGCAGCAAGATGGAGACCGCCCTTGGGCCGGGCGGTTATAACGCCATGCGTGGGCATGGCGGTATAACGACGCGAGTGATTGAAGGGGGCGAGGTGGCAATTGGCGACAGCGTTCTGGCCTGCCTCTGAGCCATTTATGGCTACTACTCCACCGTAATGGTGATCTTCTCGGACATCACAGGCGGCTGATGAGGTACGTGCAGGTGGTCCCCCACCAGTAACTGCAAGGTGTGTTCGCCCGGTGACAGCTCCAGGGACGTCTGGGTTTGTCCGCCACCAAAATGAATATGACGATCATCGGACGGAACCGGTTGGTCCATCGCCGGCATATCGTCTACGTCCACAAGCAGGTGATGGTGGCCAGTGCCCTTACGTTCCACGCCCGCTGGCGCCACACCCAGCCCATCCAGACCGAATCTCACGGTGACTGGAGAACTCACGGTCTGCCCATCAGTTGGCGTAATAAAATACACCGACGCGCCTTCAGGGGCGGGTGTCGCTCCATGGACCCCGGCAACCATTGAGAAGGCAAGAACCGAACCAAGCAATAAACGTTGTGTGCTGCTGATCATGCTCATGACTCATTCCTTGAACGCGGGATTGACTGTTCAATGGTAGGACAGATTCTCGCATCTTGCCGAATATCGATACTGCCTTGTACAAGCTGCATCTACGGAGCTAGCCGAGCGTCCATACTGTTCTGCGCCAGCCGGCGGGCCTGCTCTTCTGTCATCCCCAGGCCATCACGCAGAGCCACGAAGTTTTCCAGCACATAACCGTCGAAATAGGACGGGTCGTCCGAGTTCACGGTAACCTGCAAACCCTGCTCCAACAGGTCCAGAATGTTGTGGTGGGTCATGTCCTGAAACACACGCAGCTTGATGTTCGACAACGGGCAAACCGTTAACGGGATCTGCTCATCCGCCAGTCGGTCCAACAACTTCGGGTCTTCCGCGGCACGGACCCCATGGTCAATACGGTTTACCTTGAGCAGATCCAGGGCCTGCCAGATGTACTCAGGTGGCCCCTCTTCACCGGCATGGGCAACCGCCAGGAAGCCCTCAGCCCTCGCTTTGGCGAACACCCGCTCAAACTTGCTGGGTGGATGGCCCTGTTCAGCACTGTCCAGCCCCACTGCAAAAAACTGATCACGAAATGGCATCGCCTGTTCAAGTGTCCGGAAGGCGTCATCTTCAGACAGGTGCCGCAGGAAACTGAGAATCAGCCCACCGGTAATGCCCAACTGCTCGCGCCCATCGCGCATGGCACCGCTGATACCGTTGATGGCCGCTTCAAAGGGAATGCCGCGCTCGGTATGGGTTTGCGGATCGTAGAAAGGTTCAACGTGGACAACGCCCTGCGCCTGACACTTCTGCAGATACGCCCAGGTGAGATCGTAGAAATCCTGCTCCGTGCGCAGCACATTGGCACCCTGGTAATAAAGATCCAGGAATTCCTGCAGGTTATTGAAGGAATAGGCCTGCCGAAGCACGTCGACGTCGCTCCACGGCAATTCAATGCCGTTGCGCCGAGCCAGTGCAAACATCAGTTCAGGCTCAAGCGCCCCTTCCAGGTGTAGGTGTAACTCCGCTTTGGGTAGGGCTTTCAGCCAGGCTTCGTTCATCACACTCTCCGGGATGATTTATTGTGTATCAACAAATCATCCCGGAAAGCCATGAGTTCTTGCAAATCCCCGTGCGGTCCGCAAAGAAAAAAGACGACAGGGTGCAAGCACAAGCCGCTATCCGCTACCAGATAGGTCTACAGATACCGCCCAGCAGCACCAATCACCACGACAATCAGCCCGAGAATCAGGTTGGTGCCCACCAGCTTGCGGATCTGTCCCACCTGGCGCCCACCTTCCTGTGGGTCCTGATTGGCAACGGCCTGCTTTAACCGCCGGAAGGGGGCAAAATAGACGTGACAATAGAGCAGCATCATCACAATCCCCAGCCCCTGCATCACATGAACGTGCCAGCCGGCACCCGCCATGCCGCCGAACACACTGAAGACCATCCAGTAACCGGTCACCAGCAACAGTATGATCGCCACCCATACCCAGCGGAAAAACCGGGACAGCGTATGACACCAAAGAGCACCGCGCTGCGATGCATCAATGACCTCCACCACTGCTGGCCGCATGGCCATATAGGCGAAAAACATACCGCCAACCCAAATCACGGCAGAGAGAACATGTAATGCGATAGCCAGACCCATAAAGCGACTCCCGGATGAGAAATGTGTGACGAGCATAAGCCTCACCCGACACAAAACCAACTCTCTTGACCGGATTCCCGGCTAAACCCGCCAGGGTGGGACGCTATTACGGCATCGGCGAGCAACTGGCACTGGGCAATTGGTCAATCCAACTGCGAATCAGTTGAGCACCTTCCTGATGCGTTGTGCTACGGCCCAGCTCCGGCATCTTGTGTCGGCTGTCTGTCGTCTCGATACGGAACAACAGGTAAGACTCATCCGCGTTGCCTGGAATCACGTCGTACGGATAGCCCTCTTTGCCGCCGGCCACCGGGTCCTTGCAGACTCCGAATTTGCCCGGCGAGTCAGCGTAGACGCGGTTGTACTCCAACTGCACGCCGCTACTGCCTGCGGGGCCGGCATAGTCGGCCGGCAGGGTGAGGTCTGCCCGGTGGCAATGGGCGCAGTTGATGTCCAGGTAGGCCCTGGCCTTGTCGTTCAGTTCTGCGTCGCTCAGTGACGGGATGTGGGTTTCGTCATTGAACACCGGTGCCTGTTCCACACTGTTGAAATCCGCCGGTAACCCAGTGAGCAGTTCGCCTTCCGACCAGTATTGAAGCTGGTTGTAGACCGTGCCGTCCGGGTAGCTGAAATCCTTGTTCAGATAACGGGCCTTGGGGCCAATGGGCAGAAAAATCTGCTCACGCTGGTCATCCGGCCCCGCCAGGTCCGGCACAATGGAGTGGCAGGAGTTGCAGTCCGCAGCTTTGGGCACCGCATAATCAAAGGTGAGCGTCTGTCCCTGGTTGTTGATGGTGGTCAGGTCGGTCAGGCGTTTCCCCGCAATGGCGAGTGTCGCCTCGGACTCTGACGACCAGTAATACGGCAATGCCATCCAGCCATCGACCCGGTGGATCAACAGGCGGGTTTCGATCACCAGCTCCGCACCGTCAGGCATGGCGGTATTTTCCGGTAGGGCGAAAGTCTTGGTAATGACCGTCCCAACCGGAAAATCCAGCGCCTCTGATGGGTTGTAACCCACGGTCTTGCCTTCCGGCACAAACACAAAACGGTACTTACTGGTGTAATCGGAGAACAACGCCGTGGAGAGATCATAAGGCACCCCGCCCCGGGTCGGCCCGGCCGTTGGATCACTGGCATCGGTAAACAGATTGTAGTCGGAGAGCTTCGGGCACACCTCCGTCATCAAGGCGTCCCAGTTCACCCCATTCGTGGTTGCACTGCAATTGCCCTCTGCTCCTGTTGGCGCACCAGCACCGGCATTCAGTGCGCTGCCAGTCGGGTTGGAGCCACTATCGTCCGACGAATCACCACCTCCTCCGCCGCCACACGCAGCCAGAAGAAAAGACGTCACCACACCCGCCGCAATCGTTTTATTACTGTGTTTCATTGGAGACTCTCCCTTACAGCGCGCAGGCCGCTTCGGCCAGATCATCCCCGGTGCAGCCGTAGATGTTGTTGCGGAAGTTCACCACCGCTGGCGCCAGTCGCGGCTGGACGCAGTTCAAGTAGGTGTTGTTGACCATTTGATCGATTAACAGGTGGGGCAGAGGATTGCCATCGCCATCAACCATGGTTACGTCGGCAGGATCATCCGGATAGACCAGTCCGGTATTCACTTCGTCATAGTCTGGCGCCGGGTTGCCATTGATGTTGCTGTTGGCACAAATCTGGTCGCCTGCGCCGTAAGGGTCGTAGTTCACCCCATCGGCCTGCGCCTCGGCGCCGACCAGGGCATTGAAGCCAGCCAACTCTCCGGCATTCGACAGCAGTTCACCGATTCCGTCATACAGAATCGCAGGAAAGGTTTGCGGCGCCCCCTTGCTGTTCATGTTCGAGGAGTAACCATCAATAACCGGCTGAAGTAGCGCACCTCGCGGGTTATCGCCGTTCCGGGCAATGGTGTTGTTATGCAGGTAGACGTTCTTCAGTGTCGGGCTCCAACCATTGCCCATGGTGGCGCCGTAGTTGGCCGGGTAACTGGCAAGGTCATCATCAACCAGCAGATAGCTGGTGATCGCGACCGCCGTGGTGTCATTGTCCGTTATCTGGTTGTTGTACATTTCCACGTCACTGGTGGCCAGCACCAGGACGCCGGTTCCCGGTGGCACCGTGCCAACCACGCCAGCGCCTACGTTATCGGCGTTGTTGTTGTAGGCCTGGTTGTTAAAAACACGAACATTGCCGCCGTAGGCCTTATCCAGCCCTGGCAAGTCGAACACCAGGATGCCGCCAGAGTTTGCGAGCGCGATGTTGTTGTACACATCCGCCATGGTGGAGTTTTCAATCTCAATGCCGGCCACGTTCTGTTTGGCGGTATTGTTCCGAACCACAATGTTTTCGGACTGCCCCACGTAGATGCCCGCATCCGCCGACCCGAAGGCGTAGTTGTTCTCCAGCAGCACGTTCTGGCTTTTCAGCGGGTACAACCCGTAGGCGCCGTTGGCCGACTCCAGCTCGCCTTCCCAGACCGTGGCGGTATAAGTCATATGGATGCCGTTGACGTTGGTGGCCTTGATGCCGTTCTTCGGCGCCTCGTACACACCGAAGTCCCGCACCGTAATACCGTTCCCGCCCTGGAAGCGGAACGCGTCGTCGCCATTGGACGTGCTGAAATCCAGCGCAGTTTCGTTGATGCCGTAGCCGGTGAGGGTCAGCCCACTGGCACTGTTGATGACAATGCTCTCGGTCACCACAAACCGCCCTTTTGGCAAAACCACCAGGGCATCTTCCGGCAAATCGAACAACGCCACGGACAGCGCCTCGGTAATGTCGTCACCGTCTGCGGCATCCGGCGCTACAAGAATGGCGTCTTCAGGAATGGAAAAACCAGACGTGGTCATTGCAAGTTGGGCAACGACATCGGCGGACTGCCCATCGGCTCCGGCCTTGCCGTCTTCTCCATCGTCCCCATCACAACCGGCGAGTAGGAACCCACTTGAAATGGCAGTCACCAACAATAGTTTCTTGAACGTTCTGGCCTGGCGCATCGTAACCTCTGCTTGATCGTGTTGTTGTTATTCAGGCGTTCCCAAAAAGAACGCGGTGTCCCGAACGACACTAAGCAGGATGCGACACGTTGGCGAGAACAACCGATGTGCAGAAAGCCTCACGCCCTGTGCAAATTCTGCAACGGCCCGTGCACCAGGGGTTTGAGAGGAGAAAAGAAGGGCACTGTGCAAATCCTGCAATTCCGGAAATTGCAGGTTTTGATCAGCTGATGTCAGCCCCGAGGCACTGCTGACGGTACTCTGTTGGGGTGGCGTTCTGGATATCCCGAAACGCCCGGTTGAACGAGCTCAGGGTACGGTAGCCAACGTCCAGAGAGATGTTCAGCACGGGTGTGCCCGGTTCGTTCCGCAAACGTTCAGCGGCGTCGGCTACCCGGAGCTGGTTGATGTAGTCATTGAAGTTTCGATAACCCAAAGCCTGGTTAATCACCTTGCGCAAACGGTATTCAGGAATCTCAGTGGCTTCCGACAGCTTTTTGAGAGTCAGCTTCTCTGTTCGATAGAAGCCGGCATCCATGGTTCGGCAAAGCACTGAGGCGTCCTGCTCCTGTTGTGCAAAGTGTGCCTCGTTAGCCTCCTGGGGCTCTGTCTCTGGAGTTGGTCTGGGCTGTGGCTGTGGCGAGCCGGCAGGCCGATCGCTGCCCACCAGATCCATGATTCCCTCCCGCGCCGTAACCAGGCAGATCAGGGTTGCGAAAGCCGCCAGCCCCGTGATGATCCCGCGGATGTACTCATGGTAAAGCCCGAAGTTCAGGCTGACCGTCGCCACGCCTACGGCGCTGCCGACAATCAACAAAAAGGCCAGACGGGCCTTCCTGCGGGCTTCCACCAGATCGTTTCGCCAGTACCGAATCACAAAACTGAGGCCATGCAGCAGCACCACGTACTCGAAGAACTGGCCCAGCCGCCATCCGAAGAACACCGCCGGAGTCCACGCGTCACCGGGCTCTACGAAGGGCCGCGCCAACGCTGGCGCCAGAAAGCTGTATAGCGCCATCGCGCCCCACACTGACTTCAAACGCGGGCGCGGCGCAAAAATCAGCTGACACAGCAGCCAGAACAAGGCCGGCAACGCGGTTTGCAGGTCGGAAGTGATCCAGCGCCATTCGGCTGGAATCAAAGGATCAACCAGGAACGCCACAGACCCAACAATCACCAGCAGGAACAACTGGCCAACCAGCAAATGCCGGAAGTCTCGCAACGTAATCACAAACAGGGGCAACAGGCAGCCAAGCCCGAAGCCGGTTAGCAACATCACTGTTTTTACCTTCTTGTTGTTATCTTAACGCTTGATAACGGATGTTAGCCGAAGTGTTGAGCGTTTAGATAGCAACTCACTTTTCAAAACGACTCGCGCATGATGTTTTCAATGGTTGGCCTTGGCAACACAACGGGGTTGGCCTTCATGGAAGAAGAGCTGGCAGCCGACTGTGAGGCGGCAATAATGTGCTCTTCCGTCACTCCAATGGATGCCAGCCCGGGCAAGCCACTTTGACAGATCCATTCACGAAAACGTGGTAGCGCCTGATCCGCGGACGCCTCAAATATGTCTGCAATCCAGCCAACTACCCGATCAATACGAGCCTTATGCTCCGCCTCAACCACGCTATCGCGGTTGGCAGCTATACCTGCCGGCAACAAGGCACCACAGAGGGCACCATGGGGCGCACCAGATAATCCTCCCAACGGACCGGCAATGCCATGAACGACACCCAGTCCCGAGTTTGCAAGTGCAAGCCCACCAAACAGACTCACTTGAGCCATGGCGTCACGCGCCTCTTCAGACTCACCATCCATCAGTTGTTTTAACGCGGCCAGGCCTTTGGGGATCGCCTCTTTGCACAACATGTCGGTGAACAGATTGGAGCGTGACGAGAGATACGGCTCGATGACCTGGGTAATGGCATCCAGCCCTGAGTGCAAGGTAACACCCCGGGGACAATGGTCGGTCAGCGCAGGATCTATCAGGGCAAGGTCAGGGAGCAACTGGTTATCCCGCAGACTCACCTTGCGCTGAGCTTCCGGAATATCGATGACCGCGTTTCGGGTCGCCTCTGCCCCCGTTCCCGAGGTGGTTGGAATCAGGATCAAGGGCAGGCGTTGGGTGGATAACGGCAGCCCCTCTCCGACCACCTCCAGGTGGCTCATCAACTCAGTCTGGCTGGACAGCATCGCAGCCAGTACCTTCGCTGAATCCATGACAGAACCACCACCAATGCCGATGACCAGATCGACACCCAATGCTTTGCCTTGCCGAATGGCAGCATTCAGTGTCTGTAAATCTGGTTCCTTATGCACAGACATCGTTTGGACAATATCAACGGCATTCAGTGACTCGAATACCCTGGCAAGTCGATCAGGATGGCGACCATGAACGATCAGTACTCGCTTACCCAACCTTGTCACCCGGTCGCTCAGTTGGGCTATCTGTCCTCTCCCGAAGACAATGTCGGTCGGAGTTACCAGGCTAAAAGTGTCGGGCATAGAGAAGATCGTCCTCGATATGGATGATGTTCAATTGAACACTAATTACGGTGTCAATCCAAGTGTTCCGATGCCTCTCACCTTGTCTAATGCTCATTTACTGTTATGCTGAATGTTCAATTGAACATCTGATAATAACAAGCTGAGTGAGCTGGTCCTTCCCGGATGTTCAATGCGAGGCAGAGAAACCTCAGGCATGGACCGCTCCACATGGAGAAAAAAGAATGAACCTGTCTAAGAAAGTGTTTCCCGGTATTCTCCCGTCGGTGACTCTGGCGGCATCCGCCTTGCTGGTCGGCTTCAGCGGTCAGGCATTTGCGGATTGCGAACGAGGCTCGCTAGACGCCAAGTACTGCGACGAAAACGGCGATATGGTTGCTGACCTGCCAGCGGACAAATCAGAGTGGGTGAATCCCGACACTCTGATCTTTGCCTACACGCCGGTTGAAGACCCCGCCATCTATTCCGACATCTGGCAGCCCTTCATCGATCATCTGTCTGAAGTGACAGGCAAGGATGTTCGCTTCTTCGCCGTGCAATCCAACGCCGCGCAAGTGGAAGCCATGCGCAGCGGCCGTTTGCATGTGGCGGGCTTTTCTACCGGCCCAACGCCTTTCGCGGTTAATCTCGCCGGTGCGGTGCCCTTCGCCTTGATGGGCTCAGACTCCGGGCAGTTCGGCTACTCGCTTCAGGTCTACACCCACGTCGATTCCGACATCCATGAAATAACCGACCTGAAAGGTAAGCGCGTCGCACACACCTCCCCTACCTCGAACTCCGGTAACCAGGCCCCCCGTGCCCTGTTCCCGGAAATGGGCGTGGTACCAGGTGACGACTATGAAATCACCTTCTCCGGCAGCCATGACCAGTCCATGCTCGGCGTGGTGGCCAAGGATTACGACGCGGCCCCTGTGGCCTCCGAAGTGGTTGAGCGTATGGCCGCGCGTGGGCTTTACGACGAGGAAGATGTGCGCCTGGTGTGGGAGTCCGACCGGTTCCCGACAACCTCCTATAACCACGCCCACAACCTGCATCCCGAGCTGGTCGAGAAAATTCGTGAAGCCTTTTACAGCTTCAAGTTTTCCGGCACCGAGCTGGGCGAAGAGTTTGAGGGCGTCGAAACCTTCATCCCCATCAACTACAAGGACAACTGGCGCGTAATTCGCACCATCCAGGCGTCCAACGGCGTTCAGTACACGCCCGACAATCTGAAATAAGAGCAACAGGCGCTTCCGGCCAATGGCCGGAAGCTCTGGCCGGAGTGAATTCATGTTAGAAATTACCAACCTGGTAAAGCGATACGGGCACAATGAGCCGGTGCTAAAAGGCCTGGATCTTGAGGTTGACGGCAGCAGCGTCGTTTCCATCGTCGGCGCTTCGGGCGCGGGGAAAAGCACGCTACTGCGCTGCATCAACCGGCTGGTTGAACCCACATCGGGTTCGATCAAGTTGAATGGCCACCAACTGGTCAATCTTCGCGGCAGCGAATTACGACATTCCCGCCGGCGTATCGGCATGGTTTTTCAGGGGTTTAACCTGATTGATCGCTTGACGGTCATGGAGAACGTACTGTCCGGGCGTCTGGGCTATGTGTCACTGTTCCAGGCCCTGACCCGCCGCTTCCCTCAGTCGGATATCGATCGCGCCTTCCACCTGATGGAGCGCGTGGGTATCGCCCACTACGCCAATAATCGAGCCGACCAGTTGTCCGGGGGTGAACGGCAACGGGTAGCCGTAGTGCGGGCACTGATGCAGGAGCCGGAGATTCTGCTGGCGGATGAGCCAACCGCGTCGCTGGACCCCAAAACCTCTCAGCAGATCATGAGCCTGCTCCAAACCCTGGCCAGCGAAATGTCGCTGCCGGTGCTGATCAACATCCACAACGTCACTCAGGCGCGGATGTACACGGATCGCATTGTGGGTATGCGGCACGGTCAGATGATTTTTGACGGTTCGCCCAAGGACTTCAACCAGGATGCGCTGGATGCCATTTACGGCGGCATTGAGTCCCCGGACGAGGATGCGGCTGAGGCCGGCGCCCAAACCCAGGAGGCGACCGTATGACCACCAGCAGAACTGCAACCGACATGACGTCGGGCAGGGTCTGGAAGAAGCCCCCGTTCATAGCCAACCCCTGGCTCCGCTATGGCTTGATCGCCGTTACCCTGACTTATCTCTACTGGGCTTTCTCCACGCTGCCCTTCGATTGGGCGCGAATTTCCGAGGGCCTGCCCCGAGCCGCCAAAATATTCGGTGGAGCCTTTCCTCCCAGCTTTGAGCGTGCCGGACTCTTGTGGACCGGCTTCAAGGAAAGCTTCCAGATTGCATTCCTGGCAACCCTGCTTGGGGTGTTTCTGTCGATACCTATTGCGGTGATGGCTGCCAAAAACGTGGCTCCGAAGCCAGTCTATCTGGTGGGGCGCGCTATCATCATTATCTCCCGCAGCTTCCACCCGGTCATCGTGGCCATCCTGTTTGTGGCGGCCGTCGGGTTTGGCCCCATGGCAGGCATTCTGACCCTGACACTCTATTCCATCGGGTTCGTGGCCAAACTGTTGGCCGAAGAAATCGAAGAAATCGACTGGGGCCAGGTGGAAGCCATGCGCTCCGTCGGCGCAGGATATCTGAAGATGCTGATCTACGGCGTGTTTCCGCAGATCATGCCACGCCAGATTGGGCTATCCATGTACCAGCTCGACAGCAACCTGCGCGCTTCTGCGGTGGTTGGCATTGTCGGAGCAGGCGGTATTGGCGGCACACTGATGAATGCGTTCGGACGTTACGATTACGACTTCGCCTTTGCCATTCTGCTGATGATTATTGGCATCATTCTGGTCAGCGAAGGCATAAGCGGATGGGTGAGGAAAAAAGTATGGTAGATCACGCTGCGAAACTGACTGACCGTGTTTGGTCCCGCTACGACCGGAAAGAACAGTGGACCCGCTATGGGATCTACCTGGTAACCCTGATTGCGATTGTCTGGGCGGTGCGTGACATCGACATTTTCTGGCCCTGGGTGTGGGACGCCCCCAACCAGATCCAGAACCTGGGTGCACGCATGTGGCCACCGGAGTTCAGCACCTGGAATGCCATCTTCGCGGCCATGCTGGAAACCGTACACATTGCCACCCTGTCTACCATGCTCACGATATTCATTGCCCTGCCGGTGTCCTATATCGCGGCGCAGAACACCACACCGAACAAGGCCACCCTGTGGCTCGGTCGGTTTATTCTTGTGTCCAGCCGCTCAGTAAACACCATCATCTGGGCCCTGCTGTTCGTCGCCATTTTCGGCCCTGGGGTACTTGCGGGCATTCTGGCGGTTATGTTCCGGTCAATCGGTTTCATTGGTAAACTGATGGGCGAGGCTATCGAGGAGATCGATCGCCGCCCCGTCGAAGCTATGCAGGCAACCGGCGCCAGCAAAATGAAAGTAGTGCTGTACGCGATCGTGCCGCAGGTAATGCCAGCCTTTTTTGCCATCATCATCCTGCGCTGGGATATCAACATCCGTGAATCCACCGTGCTTGGTTTGGTGGGCGCCGGTGGCATCGGAGTGCTGCTGCAAGGATCTATCGACCTGTTTGCCTGGCAGACGGTGGCCACGATTCTGCTCGCTATTGTGGTGTTGGTGATTCTGGGCGAAGCACTAACCAGCGCCTTGCGCAAGAAAGTTATCTGACGCGGAAAACCCAGTCCATGACAAACAGCTTTAACTTTGGCCAAGCGGACGTATTGTTCACCGACGTGGACGATACCCTGACCACCGATGGTCAATTGCTGCCAGAAACCTATCTGGCCCTTTGTCGGCTGGCAGCGGCTGGTATTCGCGTGATTCCGGTGACCGGGGGTTGCGCCGGCTGGTGCGACCAGATCATCAGAACGTGGCCGGTCACTGCCGTAATTGGTGAAGGCGGCGCCTTCTACGCCGAGCGGACCGCCCCCCAGACGGTCCGCTGGCACTACTGGAACGACGCAGCCAGCCATAAGCGCGACCAAGAGACCATACTAACTGCAGTCGCCGCACTGGATCTGGACTTCGAGCCACAACTCGCCAGCGACCAGGCCTTCCGCTATGTCGATGTAGCGGTCGACTACAACCAGCAGCAGTCTTTAAGCTCAGAGCAAGTAGCGGTTCTTCATAATGCTCTGGTTGGCCGGGGCTTCAACGTTCGGCAAAGCTCGATCCACCTCAACGTCTGGCTCGGCGATTTTGACAAGTCCACGATGGCCGTGCGTGTAGGGCAGGAAGTGCTGGGACTGGATCTGCAGGCGTTGCAACAGCGCGCAGTTTTCATTGGTGACGCACCCAATGACGAAAGCATGTTTCGATGTTTTCCACTAAGTGTTGGTGTGGCAAACATTCGCAAGCATCTGCCCGGGATGGCCCATCGGCCGGCCGCCGTTGTCAGCCAGCGTTCCGGGCTGGGCTTCGCGGAAATGGCCGAAAACTGGCTGAGGCAACGGACCGAATCCGACCTGCCGCAGGCCGAAACACATCCTGTGTGATCAAGCCAGGGGTAATGGACCGAGTATCTAATCTGATGGGCGCCAAAGATCGGCAAAAAAGCATTCTGGATTGGGTGAACGAGCAGAAGCATGTCGAGGTTGAAGACATTGCCCAACGCTTTGGAGTCACCACCCAAACCATTCGCCGAGACATCAACAAACTGTGCGAACAGGGTGTGCTACGTCGCCGTTATGGCGGCGTCAGCCTACCGGCCAGTGCCACGGTTTCTCCCGTTGAAAACGCGCGGATCCATCATCATGCCACCAAGCAGCAGATGGCTCAGCGGGTTGCAATGGATATTCCTGAAGGCGCCACCGTCAGCCTGGGAGTCGGCAGCACCATCGAACTGGTGGCGAAAGCGCTGATTCATCATCAGTCACTGCGCATCCTGACCAACAATCTCAGTGTGGCCTCTGCGCTTTCCGGCAATTCCGGCATCGAAGTCATCGTTTCCGGTGGGCAATACCGGCACAACCACCATGATGTGGTCGGGCCGGAAGTGACCGGATTTTTCAGCTCCTTCATCACCGACTTTGGCATCATCAGCACCGGTAGCATGGACCCACAGCATGGCCTGATGGATTTTGATATCCGCGAGGCCGAAGTCAGCCGGGCCATCATTTCCAACACCCGGTCACGCTTGCTGGTGGCCAACCATAGCAAATGGACCCAAAGCTCTCATTGTAAAGTCGCCTCATTCAAGTATGTGGATCGCTTCTACACCGACTTCATTAGTGCCGGAAAACAGATAGGCCTGCCTGCGTCGCTTGAAATCATCGAGTGTGTTGGAGCTTAACGAGTCCGAACATTCGCGTCTCCACGAGTCCTGACTTAGCCCCGAAAAACCGTTTGAAGAAATGCGGTGCAGTGAATTTCTCCTACTTACCCCTTCCAGATTCCCAGCATTGCGCCTGCACCCAGAACGAGCGCCCCGCCGACTTCCCCGACGATCAGCAACAGCATGAAGAACCCGGTCACCCAGGACGGCAACTGCCGCTTACCCAGGCGGTGGGGCCGGCGCAATTGGTTGTCTGTATCCTGAAGCAGGCCGTGAATCACATAGGTACCAATTGCAAAGGCGAAAAACACCAGTGCAGCCACGGCGGCAGTCGTGTTAACCCAATCAGCCAGCACACTATGAGCGCTGAACGCCGCCAGCAGCAGCGCCGCAAAGCTGTAGAGCAGCGAACTGCGGTGAGCGATATCCACATATACCGGCGAGGTAGCGTCCTCACTCCGCGCCATATGCCGGTATTTCCAAATGCCGGTAAGCAGGCCTGTCATAAAAAACAGGAAAGCCGCTGAAAGGCAGATTTTTTCAGCCAGAGACATGCCGTCGCTCCGTGGTTATTATTAACAGGCTGAATTATGCCACTGGAAAGACGGTGCGGTAGGATAAAACAGGAAACACCTATCTTTCGGCCTTTGATGACCAGTTGATTCCCCATGACACGATCCAAACGCATCTACCTCGCCGGCCCGGAAGTCTTTTCCCCGGCAGCAGCCCGCTTCAGCTTTGCCAGAAAGCCTTGCTACGCTCATCCATTGGGAAAAAATGCTCGATCCGCAAGTTCTGTGCGGTGACATCCAAAGGCGTGCCTATCGTTGCAATGGTCGAAAAGATTCTAAGCTGCTGATCTCCTAGGTTCAGGGTAAAAGGAATCGCCGGGTAGTCGAGATGTTCCACCACGTGGCTTTTCCAGTTCTGCGGAACGCCGGGCAGAGTCAAGGCATGCTCCAGCAATCGGTTGGGCTGGTCCCGGAAGGGGCCGGCTAGATGCTCATGGTAGACCCGCTGCAGCATGTGGCATGCGATGTTTTCCCAATCTCCCACAAAGGGTTTCATGCCCTCGTTGTCCAACAGCGATAGCAGAAAGTTCGGCCTTGCGGGAAAGTGAGCGCCCAGTTCCATCATTCTTACCATCATCGCCTGCATGGCTGTGTTGGCCATCACCAGATAGTACTCGTGATCAAAGACAACCGCCGGGTACGGCAGGTGCGCCTGCAAGAGGTGATCAAGCGCTTCTTTGATCATTGCCATGCCTGGCGCGTTCAAATCCTGATCGCTGTAAACCTGGCTGTAACCCGCCGCAGACAGCAGGCGGTTGGTCGCCGCCAGATCCGTCTGAAGCATCTGCGCCAAATGCAGAACCATGCCCTTACTGGGCTGGCTTCGGCCCGTTTCCAGAAAGCTGATGTGCTTCGCCGATACTTCGCATTCCAGGGCGAAATCCATCTGGCTCAACCGTTTACCCTGCCGCATTTCTCTAAAAAGCGTACCGAAGGCGCTCATGGTAGTTCCTGTGAATATTCGAGTGTTCAGCGATTATCTTCCTCAAGGGTGTGCTTCACCATTACCTCACAGGTAATTGTGCCCATCACCGCCCAGGTAGATGCTTTGTAGCGTAGTCCAACACATTGTGAAACCCGATTGAGGTGATCCTATGAAAAACTTCGTCCGTCAATTCAGCGTAAAACAGATCGTCCTGAGCGATGTTTTCCTCTCTACGCCACTGGCATTGGCACTGATCCTGGCCGCAGAGCCGATCGCCGAGCTAGCGGGAGGGCCAGGTGCAACCTTCTATCTGGTGGTGGGCATAGTGATGCTGCTCTGGTGCGTGGATATGGCCGCTATGGCCATGAACGCACGGTGGCTGGAGAAATACTTCAACCTGATGATGGTTGTGGATGTTAGCTGGGCCCTGCTGTCTCTCGCCTTGATGGTGTGGTTTGCGGACAGCCTGCAGGCGTTGGGTTGGGTGCTGTTCGCAGTGAACATTCTTGTTCCACTGGACATGGCGTGGATGAAACGGGTTGCTGGCAGTAAACCTCTTGAACCTGCATTCAGCTAGCCTTCGAAGCACCGGGTAGCGGCAACTCCTGTCGCTACCCGCCTGCTCAGAAGTAGCCCAATAGCCTGCCAAGAGTCAGCGCACTCATCCAGAACACCAGAGACATCAAGGCACCTGCCCTCAAGGGCAAAGGCATGGAAGCACCCATTGGGAGGCTCCGTATATCCCGGCGCTTTAACACCCGAGCAAGTAGCAACGCGTTTGACACTCCCAACAGGACAACCACCATCTTGACCCGGAACAACATCGACCCGGCGTAGTCCACCGCCGCTGTGGCGAATAGAAGCGAACCACAGACCACCGCTAACCCCAAACCAAACGCGGAGGTGACTCGAAGCACATCGACAAACACCATCACAGGGTAGCGGCGCCAGAGCCCCAGCAAACGCAGATCCAGCGGCACAATTCCACCAATCAGCAGGGCAACACCAAGAATATGCCCGGCGTTGATCAGCGGGTATGCGAGGGTGGAATTGCGCAGCGCCGATACAAAGGCCAGGTTTTCAACAAAGACCAGCGCCGGCTCAATCATTCCCAGGCTCAGGAATCACGACCGGGATACAAGTCGTAGTTCGTCCCATCGATGACAATCCGCTCGGCCTTGACCAACCGTTCGCCCTCTTTGGCGGAACGGTGACCGTGCACGGTCATTTCCCGGCCGACGCTCAAAATCTCTTTACTGAGCCCGACACGGTCGTTCCGCCAGGGTTGACCGACTTCCACAACCCACGCCTCGCCATCAACGTCTATCGTGACCTCGCCATGGGGATTACCAAGGCGCATCGACTGGATAGTACCGGTGATTTCAAATTCCTCGTCCGTGGCCCAGGCCCAACCGTGATGAGCATGAGCGGCAGAGGCAGCGAGAACAGCAACAAGAAACGCAAAACCGAGCAGGTGGGTAAAACGAACGTGAGGCATAGTGAGTCCTCTCATTGCGGGTTTTCAAAGATGAAGAGCAACGACCGACGGTTAAAACCGGATGATGTCGTTACCCTGTTCGTGCAGCCAACGCCGCCAGTCCAAATCCAACATACTGACTCCGCCGATGTAATTATCATCCACCAGGTAGTATGCGAGAGTGCGGTCACCCCGGTTGAAGTTGTGCATCAGCCGCACCACGAAGTTGCGGCGGGTCGGTTTGGAGAGCAGGAAACTCAGGAATTGACCGGACTGAGCCCTCAAACTCCCATGCCCCGACAGCTCTGAATGGCGCCACTTATAACTGGATAATTTCAGAAACTGTGAAATGCCCGTTAAACGGCCCTGTTCACGGGCCTGGGCAACCACCCAACTGTTTTCCTGATGACGTTCAAAGTACAGGCCCGATTCATCACGTTCCAGCATTTCCATCTGCTCGGCAAGCCCCTCATTCAACCAGAGCGGCGCATAAGGAACTATGGTATCGACAACCGCGTGGCTCACCTCATGCTTGATCGTTTCAAAGGTGCGGCTTCGGTTTTCCTGCACATAGACGACTATCTGGTGTTCGGAAGGTATATACAGGCCGTATGAAGCAACCGCCAGACCTCTGTTCCGGCGAACAAGGTAGTTTCGGTATTCAGCCTTGTCCTTGAACATCAATATATTGACCGGAACCGTCCTGTACATATCAAAGGACATCACGCGATCAAAGAACTCGTAGACGTTGTTCACGCCATCAACAATCTGCTGATTTTCCTCTTCACTCAGCTCTACATCGACGGCTTTAATCTTGATATCAAAACGCGACCACTTCGACGCGCCAGG
Source organism: Marinobacter sp. Hex_13 (assembly GCF_001566815.1). Classification (NCBI taxonomy): domain Bacteria; kingdom Pseudomonadati; phylum Pseudomonadota; class Gammaproteobacteria; order Pseudomonadales; family Marinobacteraceae; genus Marinobacter; species Marinobacter sp. Hex_13. Next base: position 31,977 of record NZ_LSMM01000002.1, on the reverse strand, counting down.
CTTCACGCTGACAACTTCCTGCTCAACGCGATGATCTTCCCGATCGCTGAAATGAATCTTCCCGTCTTCATCCACCCATTTATAAATCTTTGCATGACCAGAGACTGCAAAGATCATAGAGAGTAGAAAAACAAGGACTGGGTTTACGACTTTCATTAACGCTTTAATCCCTGCGCTTCAGAACCAGATCTGCCCCGGTGACTATTTCACGCTAATCTGCTTCGGGCCCGCTGAGGTTTCTTGGCCACTCTTACCCTTACCTACGTACTCAACGGCCCCACCAGCCTTTAAAAAAGCTGCCGTCTGCTCTTCAATGGTGGCAGAGGTTAATGTCACTTTCTCGGGCTTCTTGCTCATGGTGTTCTCCACGTTAACTGTTGGCTTATCCAACAACTAAACACCCATGATATATGAAATAGGAAAAAAGTGTTTGGATGCACTTCAGCGCCGGTAACGTGCCGCGATGAAGTGGTCCATTGAACACCAACCCGGCCCGTAAGCCATCAGATAAAGCAGCACCGCCGCCCATACCCCGTGCGTTGGCCAGGCACCGGGATAGACGAATATCTGGATGGTCAGTGTCATCACCAGCAGAGCCAGCGCCGAGAAACGCGTAGCCAGTCCCAACAAGAGCAGAATCGGAAACAGATGCTCGGCGAACGCCGCCATCAAGGCCGCCAGCTCGGGGGCGATCAACGGCAGACTGTACTCCTCCTTGAACAGAAAGAGCGCGCTGTCCGACAACCGTGGTACCCCCAGGCTGAACTCACCGGAGACAACGTCGATGGCCAGCCCTTCAATTTTGGTCTGGCCTGACTTCCAGAACACGCCGGCAATCGAAAAGCGGGCGATCATTGCGATCAGCGTGTCCGGAATGCGTCCGAAAAGGGCGGTTGCCTGATTGATCAAGCCTGGCAGGACACCCTTGCCAGCTGAGGTTTCAGTCGAGTTTTCCATGATCATCTCCGGGGTAAAGGGTGGTAATGATCTGCCAGCGCAGCATAAGGGTCAGTGCTGCAACAAGATCAAAACCGGGCTCGCATGCCTTGGCGTCCTGTTCAGCCTGCGACAACGTTTCCTTCTGTATCAGTCGATCCATAAAAACGCCGGTGGCCTCTGCGATATCGATGCACTGGACTTCCAGCCCGGAACGCAGCACCAATACGGATTCTGGTTGCAGGGGCTCGACACGGGCCAGTTCAGGGGTTGCCTGCTGGTGCGCGGCCCATAGCGAAAGCACGGCGAACCGTGATTGCAGCACCGCCACCGAGGGATGGATATCCATGCGAAGCCCGGGTAGCCGATGGGGAGCAGACAGCACTCCGGTTATGTCCTCCGTGCCAAGCGACTCAACATCGGCAGAATGGAATGCGTCGAGTCGTAGTCTTTCGAGCCGGGCCACGTCGGCCAGATAGGGTACTGATGATGCCGGGCTAAAGGTGTCGATAAAGGCCGGAAATTCGCGCCCGTAGAAGGTCAGGATTTGCGAACGCGGTGGTTGCGCCACCACAAACACCCTGGCCATGGCGCGGAAGAAGGCTTCGCCAACCAGTTGTTGGCAAACAGGAAACGTGGCAGCGAGTGCATCAATCAGTGATACCACGATGTTGTTGCGATACACCGCAAAGCGCTGGTTCGGATCGGAACCGTTCCACGCCCGTAACCCGTCCGGGCAGGGTTGCGCCGGATCAAGCAATGCGCTGGCGAATACTGTCTGCTCACTCACGTTGGCCTCCTGCTTCAACAAGGTACGAGTCGGCGAGATTGACCTCGGCCAGCAAAACGTCAAATGGTGGAATGTCGTTATCGCGTTCGATCAGCGTGGCAGTCGGCCCCATTTGCTCAAGTACTTCGGTATAGAGTGCCCACACGTCTTGCGCAACGGGTGCGCTATGGCTGTCTATAAGCAGCGGGTCGCCGTTGGCATCGGCCTGGGAGGCAAAACCACCAAGGTGAATCTGCTCCGCCCGGTCAAGCGGTAATGCACGGATATAAGCCCCGGGCTCGCGGTGATGGTTGATGCACGAAACATAAGCGTTGTTGACGTCGAGCAGTAGGCCACAGCCCGTGCGACGTATTACTTCGCTGATGAAGTCGGTCTCCGACAGGGTCGAGGTCGAGAACTCCAGATAGGTCGCCGGGTTCTCCAGCAACATGCGGCAACCCAGATGCGTCTGCACCTGATCGATGTGGTCACACACACGGTTCAGGGTGGTGGCCGTGTATGGCAGCGGCAACAGATCATTGAGAAAGAAGTCACCATGACTCGACCAGGCCAGGTGCTCAGAAAAAACCTGCGGCGCATAACGGTCAATCAGCACCGCCAGCGCATCAAGATGTGTTTTGTCCAGGGGAGCGTCGGCTCCGATCGAGAGCCCTACCCCATGCAATGACAACGGGTAGTGCTCACGAATTTTCCCCAGATAATGGTGCATAGGGCCACCCGGAACCATGTAGTTCTCGGCATGAACCTCAAAGAAACCAATGTCTGGGCCCGATTCCAGAATGTTCCGAAAGTGCTCTGGTTTCAGGCCCAAGCCTGCCCGTGAGGGCAGCATTGCTACTTCTCCTCGAAGGCTTCGAGTTGTCCGAAGCCTGTGGGTGAAGTCGGGGATGCGGTCTCCTCGCAAGTGCCTTTCGGAACCAGCGTCCAGGCATTCCCTTGATAATCGATAGTGGACGTGCCCGCACAGGTAGTGCCCGGCCCGGCGGCGCAGTCGTTCTTACCGGCGAGCGAAACTCCATAGCACTTTTCCATGCCCTCCGCGTGGGCAACGTCCGGAACGGCAGCGATGGAGATCGCAGAACCCAGGGCGAGTGCCATGGCAGCAGCGGTCATGGTGCGGGTGGTGTTGGTTTCGGTGATCTCGGACTGTGAGATTTTGGATTTGGACATGTCAGACTCCTGAATTTTACGGTCGGCCAAAGCACGCCGATAAGGGTTTCGGTGTCACTCAAACAGGCCCCGGCTTGACCTCCGACAACAGCCCATCCGCCAGCCAACGCGCCAGCCAGGTGCCAATCGACGCGTCAATACTGGTATTCGGATAGCCTTCTGCGAGTTGCTCACACACTTGTGCAAAACCAAGCCCCTCAAGCAGGCCCTTAAGTGCGGCATACTCATCCGACTCAAGTGTGCGAAAGTAGCTTCGCTGGTCGCTGCGCCAGAACAGGTGCCCTACCGGCTCGTTCAGCTTTTCGGCGACGGGCGGCGTCTGTTTCTGATCCAGCGCATGCCAGATTTCCAGTGCGTTCCACTCGAACTGAGCGAGCGAAACGGACGGGTGGAAGACGAATCCCAGCGATGCCCACTGCGCCTCGCCGACATTTGCCAATTGCTCACCGGTGAGAATGGCGGCATTCGGTGCATCGAAGGCGCTGTGGAGCCTCCAGTCCATGGTTGCCAGCTCGGCGATTTCCGGATCGGAAGACAAAGCTTGCTGCAAAAAGCGTGGGAAGTTGCGGCCATGGTCGCCCAGATTCGGCGAGTGCGATGGATTCGTCTCGGTGTAGCGAGTGCAAATTGCGTCGAATGCGTCGTCACCGAGATAGGCCCAGGTCTGCTCAAAAGCAGACTGGAGCGCCTCGTTCATCCGCGAGCGATAGCCAGAATGGTAGATATGCAGGCGCCGCTTACTCTGGTCAGAAGCACCGCCCGTCAGCTCGGAAAGAATGTCGTCCGAAACACCATCGCCCAAAACATAGTTTTGCAGTCCCGCTTGCAGATCGGCTAACGAACGAGGGGCGTAATCAGTCATGCGTATGCCTCCTCTCGATCCCACACAGGGGTGTGACGAGCTGCCACGGCCCTCACCCGGTCGAGTTCCACGATCAGGTCCTCCAGCGGCGGAATTGAATCGTCGCGCTCGATCATCGTGCTGACCGGCCCGAAGCGACGGCATGCATAGGCGTAGAGATCAAACACTTCGTCGGGTACCGGCGCATCGTGGGTATCGATGATGACGTCACCCAGGTTTGAGTGCCCGGCCACATGAATCTGCTGGATGCGGTGCGCTGGCACGCCGTCGATGAAGTCACGCGGGTCGAAGCCGTGGTTCATACCGCTTACGTAGATGTTGTTTACATCAAGTAGCAGCAAGCAGTCGGCTTCCTCCGCAAGGGCGGTCAGAAACGCCCATTCGCTCATCTCTGAACTGGCGTAATCGATATAGCTTGAAACGTTTTCCAGCACCAGACGGCGCCCAAGCGTTTCCTGCACCTCGCGAACGCGCGCGGCAACGTGTCGCAAGGCTTCTTCGGTATAAGGTAAGGGAAAAAGATCGTGCAGGTTCGTGCCGTGCACACCGGTCCAACATAAGTGATCAGAAACCCACATCGGTTGGATACGGTCCGCAAGCGCTTTCAGGCGCTGCAGATAGCCATGGTCTAAGGGAGATACAGAACCAATTGACATCGACACACCATGCATCGCGATTGGGTAGTCGGCGCGAATCCTGTCGAGCATCGCAAGCGGCTTTCCGCCCTGGACCATGTAATTTTCGGAGATGACCTCGAGCCAATCCACCGCCTGCGGCTGGGCAAGAAAGCTGTTGTAATGACGCGGGCGCAAACCCAGCCCAAAACCCTGGAACGGCTCACGGAGACTGTTCTCCAGCCCATTCGGTTTGGCTTTGGCAGAGTGATTCATCATCCGTTAAATCTCCCGTTGAAAACCCGGGGCGCGCCGGAACGCGCCTCCGGACAAACACATTTGATCTGGCCTACTCAGCCCAGATCGCCAATCACACCACCTTCCGACAGGCATTCGCTTGCTGACATCCCCTTGAAGCCTTGGGCCTTGCACGCGTTCTGTCCTTTACAGGCATTTTCGGTGGTTTTGCAGTCGGCCGTTCCCTTACAGGAGTTCACCCCGTAGCAATGCACTTTATCGCTGCCGGAGACCGCCGCACCGCTGGAGCCGGCAGGTGGTTCAGCGGCATAGGCCAATCCTGAAGTCGCGAAGGCGGCGGCGAGAGCTGCAATGCGGGCACCGTTTAGCATCGTGTTCATATCTGTTTCCTTTTCATCTATGAGTTCGGAGCGGCAGGTAACCATTCAGCATGTGTTTCCCGCCTGAATAAATAGTGCGCTGCATGGGCCGACCAGATCATCACGGAATGGTCACGAGAGTGTCACCATTGTCATAACATGGTCTCAGGTAAGCGAAATCACGAGGATCAGGCCGATCAGGGCCTCGACTGGCAACAATTGGGATCTTGTATTAGTTTGAAAGATGTCAGGGGTATCAATCCTTAATACCCTCAAGCTCCGCCCTACTCCGGTCTTCCAAAGTTGAACTCCAACCAGGAAAAAGGATTTCCAAATGTGCCATTCACGCCCTGCCTCACTGCTCATCGTTCTGTCATTTCTCTTATCGATCTCTGCCTGTGGTGGAGGAGGCGGCGGAGGTGGTAGTGACGGAAGCGCTTCGTACACCATCGGCGGTACCGTAACCGGGGCTGTCAACTCCGGACTGGCGTTGGAAAACAACGGGGGTGACACCCTGGAGGTTGGAGGAGTCGACTTTGAATTTGCCACGAAACTGGCCGATGGCAGCAGTTATGACGTGACCCTGGCGACGCTACCCGAACACCAGCTCTGCTCAATGGAAAATGCGAGCGGCACGGTTGTCGGTGCCGATGTGAATGACGTCAGTGTGCTGTGTCGTTCCTGGCGCTCAGCAGCGTTGATCGAAACCGGCACCGGAGAGGCAGCCTCACCTCAGATCGCCTTCAACAATGACGGCAATGCCATCGCCGTATGGGTTCAATTCGACGGTACGCAGGACAACATCTGGGCGAGCATCTATTCGCCAGGTGGCGGCTGGAGCGCTGCTGTGGTGATCGGAGACGAGAACGGAGATGCCCGGGCTCCGCAGATTGCCATTGACGACGACGGCAATGCCATTGTCGTCTGGACCCAGCAAAGTACGTACTACAATGCCTGGATCAGACGTTATTCCCCAGACAGTGGCTGGAGCTCGGAGGGTCTGATCGAATTCAATGGCGGAGACGCATCCGATCCGCAAATCGCCATGAACAATGCCGGTAACGCCATCATCGTGTGGGTACAGAACGAGGCTCCACCCACCTCACCCAATCCACTCAACCTCTGGGCCAACACCTATACGCCAGGGGTTGGCTCGGGAACGGCGGAGCTGGTCGAAGCCGATGCAGGGTCTGCACAGGATCCACAAGTCGCCTTTGACAGCGCTGGCAACGCCATCGCTGTCTGGGAGCAGTACAACGGCAGTACGTGGTATGACATCCGGGCAAGCGTCTGGGCGCCGGGCAGCGGCTGGGCCATGCCGGAAGACATTGAAACCATCGATGACGGAAACTCATTTGACCCGCAGATCGTTATTGACGGCGACAACAACGCGACCGTCGTATGGACCAGCAGTGATGGCACCAGGTTCAATATATGGGCCAATAACTGGTCGCAGGCCGCCGGCTGGGGCTCGGAAGAACTCATCGAAACCGACAACGCAGGAGACGCGTTCGATCCGCAAATTGCGGTCGACAGCATGGGCAATGTGATTGCCGTATGGCGCCAGCGCCTCAGTGTTGGCACAGGGTACAGTACCGTGGCCAATACCTACTCGCCAAACGATGGCTGGAGTTCGGCGGCGCTCATCGAGGACCCCAGCAACGGAAGTGCCGGCAATCAGCAGATCGCATTCGATAACGAGGGCAACGCCATCGCAGTGTGGAGGAACTCCAACATCTGGGCGAACACCTGGTCGCCCATCAGCGGCTGGGACGCGGCGACCCTGATAGAAAACGACAATGCGGGGATTGCAGTCGAACCGCAGATTGCATTTGATGGGGCCAGCAACGCTATCGCGGTATGGGCTGAAAGCGATGGCACGCGAGACAATATCCGGGCCAACCAGTTTGAATGATCCCCCCCGTTCGAAAACCATATAACAATCATCTGCCGGCGAGACGCCCAACGGGCGCCTCGCCCGGTTTTCGGATAAGGGTTATCCGTTAGCCCCACGCTTGCTGTAGAAGGGCTCCAGAACCGGCTTGAGCCCTTTTGCATCATCTATAAACAGTTGCAAATGAGGGAAAGGAATCTCAATGCCGGCGGCATCCAGCGCCTCTTTCATCTGTTCCAGAACATCAGCCATGATTCTGGGCTGCACATCCAGATTATCGGGAGTAATCCACACCTTGGCTTCAAGGTTCACTGAAGAATCGCCCAGGCTTTTAAGCAGAACACGGGGCTCCATACCAGCACCCTGTAAAACTTCAGGGTGCGTCAGCAGAACCGGCATCAGCACATCCCTGGCGGCCTTCGCGGATTCTTTGTAAGCAATGCCCACCGGGATATTCAGGCGGGTAACCCCTTCTGCGCTGTAATTGATGATGTCGGATGACGCCACACTGTCGTTTGGAATCATCGCGAAGATATTATCCCGGGTGCGCAGCCAGGTGGTGCGCAAGGCAATCTTGACCACTTTGCCGTCTTGCCCGTTGATGGTCACCCAATCACCAATGCGGAACGGCCTCTCAATCAGCAGGGTGATACCGGCAATGAAATTGGAGAGGGTTGATTGCGCCGCAAAGCCAACGGCGATACCGACGATCCCCAACCCCGCCACAATCGAAACCACATCGAAACCGAACTGGGCGAGCACCGTCACCACAGCCAGCGCTGAGACGACCACCGAAAACAGGTTCTCGACCAGCTGACGGATCGAAGGATCCATTTTGTAGCGCACCATGCTGTCCTTGATCAGGCGTGCCAGAACCAGCCAGGCCACATAGAAACCGAGGGCCATAAAGCCCGCCCTCGCCATCGCCTTGAGAACCTCAGGAGACGTCCCGAACTGTGCAAGAATGAAGACCAGCGCCCCTAACCCGGCCAGATAGCGCAGAGTGCTTCGCACCTGGAGGAACAGAGGTGTTTTGGCCCGCTGCTTACCCAAGACCAGCCGGATAGCACCTGTCACCACCAGATAGAACCCGAAAAACACCCCAAGATAGATTACAGAGACCAACAATTGGCCAAGCATCTGTACGACAAGCGCGCCCCAGTCCAAATCCTCACCTGACACGGCCAGGAAGGCATCGCCAATATTTCGCTGGAGCTGTTCAACCAGCTCGGTACCAAAGGATTCAGCCATCAGGTGTCTGCTCTTCTTTTGTTGTGGGGGTGGGCGTCACTTTATCGGATCTCTTGCTCATAATGATATGTAGGTTAACGTCAGCCTGTTTACCAATCATCAGCCATTGATCCTATCCGAAATGGTGGACCAACAGGTTCCTGGCTTCAGCCAACCGGTGGGCACGGATGTTTTCGACAGTCCAGGTTGACACAGTCCGAGGTTGGCTCAAGGATGGTTGTATGGCCAGACAAAAAAAAGAAACCGAAAACCAGAACAGCCGCGCGCCAACGGAACTTGTAAATGCATTTGACGATGCCGTTAGCCGCCTTGCTGCAATCAACGCGATCGAGGGCGTTTCGCCCGTATTCGAAGTAATTGATGCGGCAAGGCCCCTGGTGCTCAGCCCCGAAGGGCTGGACGCAATCTACGAACGCGTTCCGGCCATTGAATCCGCCGGGTTCTTTGGTGGCAGCGATTGGGACTACCCCCAGACACTGGTGCCTTCCCTGGCTGCGCGTACGGTCCGCCACGGGGAGCCCACCGCAACACTGGTCGAATGCCTGAGTCAGGTTCGCCTGTTGGCGGTCACCAAAGGCGACTACGTCCACGCTTCTATCTCGGCGGAACATGCCCATAATTTCCTCGCCCAGGTGATGGCGATGAACCTGGACCTGGTGGTCAGTGATGACCTGCAGGAGAGCGACCGGCTGCGGCCCGATCAGCTCGGCCATGCCGTGCAGAACCTGTATCACTACCTGCTCCAGCATCTGGGATACGATAACCTGCTGGAGCACCTGGTGGCCGAAGTCTGGCGGATTCTGGAGCAGCGCCCGGTGCAGGTTGAGGGCGTCAAACACATGGTGACCCAGATTGCTGTCTGCCTGGAAAAACCCGATGCCCTGGGCGGAGAAGTCGGCGACGACGCCCTGCAACTGATCAACGCCGTATTCAGCCCCACTGAAGGTTGCCGTGAAGACCCCGGTTTTGAAGTCTATTCCGAACGACTGGCGGACATGGACGATGCCGCCCTGATGCAGGAAGCCATCGCCTTTGCCCAGGCCATGCACAACACCGGCCTGGTGTCGGCCTACATGCCGGTGTTCATACGCTACCTGCGCGGGCGCTGGAACGCCCTGATCCCCACAGCCCTCGGGTTGAGCTACACCGGTGCCGATGCATTCCACTGCTACCCTGCACTGATTCACCGCCTGATCGACGACGCCGTGTTTCCGGAAACCAGTCAATGCACTTACGGCCTGGCCATGATGCTGGAGCGGGGCATTCTTTACTCGCCACCGGTAGCGCCATCCCTGTGGCGCCAGATACGCATGACGCTTTGTGACGCCGCAGCCGAGAAGATCGCGACGGTCTTCGGCAGCAGCCGTTCCCCCGAATGTTTTTTGCTTGCTGACGTACTCAACGTGTTGGGGCGGCCACTGGGCGTGGGCCAGGGAAACTACCCGACCTGCCAGTCCACCCGCGCCCTGTCCATGTGGGCGTACAACATGCCGGCAGAACTGCTGCGCATCCTTGCCTGGGCAGCGCGGGACGATGAGATCGTTATGCGCTTCGAAGGCAACAGCATTTCTTCAAAGGAGCTTGGCGCCGGACTGGCAACCGAACCGCCCGTGGATGTCGATGCCGTATCCCTGCTGACCGTGCCGCATCTGGACCGCATCTATTTTGAAATGGGGCGGCGCAGTATTGGCCGCGGAGAGGATCCCCATAAATGGGTCAACGCCGAGTTTCACGGCGACCACGTTGGCCACGGATTTCGCATCGCCGTGGACGTTTTCACCGGCGGCCTGAAGGACTTCGAAGGGTTTGTCCGGGATTTCTACGCCGCCTATCACCCGTTCTATAACGGCAACATTCCCGTGATCAATCCACAGCCGGCCGGTATCGCGGTGACCGACAGCGCCACGCGCTTTCTCGGCTGGCACGCCATCACCATCCAACGGCTCGCCATGGACCCCGACAAGACCATGCGCGTCTACTTTTTCAACCCCAACAACGACAGCGGCCAGAACTGGGGCCAGGGCGTCATCACCTCCACCCATGGCCACGGTGAACTCTTCGGCGAAGCCTCCTTACCGGTAGCCGAGTTCGTCTCCCGACTGTACGTGTTCCACTATGACCCGATAGAAAAAGGCGAGCCGGGCGACATCCCTGCCGATGAAGTCAACCGGGCCATGGACCTGGCCCGTGGCAGTTGGGCTTCGGGGCGGTAGACAACGCAATGTGCTGACCTTTCAAGAACCGCATCAGGCGCCAGCCTACGCTTTCCCAAGGCTCTGGACCACGCTCTCCAACGCCGGCCAGGTTCGCAATCTGGTAACAGTCCGCAAGTAAATCGTCCTCTCTCGAATCACATACGGCCCGAAAAGCTCGGCCGTCTCGTGCGACCCTGTTTGAAACTTGATAAGCGGAATCGGCAATGTTTCAAAAGCAAAGACTCACCCATCAGTCACGGGCTGTCATCACAGGCTCTGGAAGCGGCATCGGCAAAGCCCTCGCATTGGAGCTGGCCCGTCGCAAGGGGCTCATCGTCTGTTCGGACATCAGCCTGCAAGCGGCTGAGCAGACCGCCCGGGAGGTTCGGGCAGAAGGCGGCGAGGCCTGGGCTGTCGCCTGCGACGTTAGCGATCTGGCGCAGGTTGAGGCACTGGCCCAGCAAGCTCAGGAGCTACTGCCGCAACCCCTGAACCTGGTGATCAACAACGCCGGCATCGGTATCGGCGGCCAGAAGATCGGCGACGTCCCAATCGCGGATTGGACCTGGACCATCAACATCAACCTGTGGGGCGTTATCCACGGCTGCCACGTGTTCACGCCGCTTTTGAAGGGCCAGCCAGCCGCTGGCATTATCAATGTTGCCTCCACTGCGGCCTTCTCCGCGGCACCGTTGATGGGGCCCTATAACGCCACCAAAGCGGCCGCCCTGGCGATTTCGGAAACATTGGCCGCGGAGCTCTCCGAAACCAACGTTCAGGTCACCGCGCTCTGCCCCACCCTGGTGAAAACCAACATTGCCGCCAATGGCCGGATCACTGGCGATTCCGGTGCCCTGTTCAACCGGTTGATGGACCGTTTCGGAATGTCAGCCGAACAGGTGGCCAGAATCACCCTCAATGGCCTGGACCGGGGCCAGCTGTATGTGATGCCGCAACTGGACGCAAAACTGATCTGGCGCCTGAAACGACTGCTGCCAAGCGGCTACGCCGTCGGCACAGGCTTGCTGAACCGTTTTGTCAGTAGGACCGGGAGCGTAACCGAAGAAGAGACAACGAGAGGTAGACTCCATGGCTAAAATCGACCTGGACAAGATGTTGGAGAAGATCAAGAGCTCCCAGTGGTCACTGTCCGACGTGGATTGGGACGCACCGGGAGCCGAGCTGATAACCGCCGAACAGTGGCCCAAACTGAAAACCTTCATGGCCGACCTGATGTGGATCGAACATGTAGGTGCCCGCGCTTTCGCAGCCATGGCCAAGAAAGCACCGGATGACACGCTGCGGGAAATCTACACCTATTTCCACGCCGAAGAACAGCGCCACGCCAACGCCGAAATGGCGCTGATGAAGCGCTGGGGCATGCTGGAAGAAAACGAGCTGCCCGAGCCCAACAACAACCTGCGCCTGGTGATCGAGTGGCTGGACCGCTTTGCCGACGACCAGCCCGTGTACGTGCTGGGCACCGTGGTCCCCATGCTGGAGATTGCGCTTGATGGTGCCCTCTGCAAGTTTCTGCTGGAAACCGTGGACGACCCCGTCTGCCATCAGGCCTTTGAGCTGATCAACAACGACGAGTCCCGGCACCTTGGCGTTGGCTTCACGGTGATGGAAATGCAAGGCCATGGAAAAACCTACAGGGAACTGGCGCGTATGGTGGCCCAGTTGATGGACCCCCGGCTGATCCTCGGTATCGCTTCCTACTTTCCGTTGCTGAACAAGATGCGCGACAACATCATCGAAATGGGCCTGCCGGAAGAGAAACTGTACGCCGCCATGCAGAAATTCGAAAAGATTGGTGGCCGTTCAGAAGACGGCCGGCGCAACCCCTGGTTCCAGATCATCAAATACCACGGGCGTTTCGTGGTGGATCGGGGTAACCGGTTCTACCACAAGCCGATCGACGCCTTGGTCAAAGTGACCGACGCCATCCCCCGGCGCGCCTTCCCCGCTGTACCCAGCTGGGTGCGCGAAATCACCTACCAGACGACGGCCTGACACCATGACTAACGTACAGACGACGCCTGTGGTTACCACCCTGATCATCGGGGCCGGCTTTGCCGGACTCGGCTCCGCCATCCGCCTGCAGCAGGAAGGCATCGATGACATGGTCATACTGGAGCGGGACGAGCAGGTAGGCGGAACCTGGCGGGATAACCAATACCCCGGTGCCGCCTGCGACATCCCCTCAAACCTGTATTCCTATTCGTTTGCGCCAAACCCGGATTGGTCCCGAAGCTTCTCCGGTGCTCGCGAGATCCTGGGCTACATCCACCATCTGGTGAACCAGTTTGACCTGGCCCGATACATTCGCTTTGGCACCAACGTCACCGGCCTGAACTGGGATCAGGACAGGGGCGTATGGGAGGCCACCACCGAGGGCGGAGAAACCTACTACGCAAAAACCGTGGTGATGGCCCAGGGACCGTTATCGAACCCGGGCTTTCCGAATATTGCAGGCATCGAAGACTTTCAGGGCAAAAAAATCCACAGTGCCCAGTGGGACCACAACTACAACCTGGAAGGCAAGCGTGTCGGGGTAATCGGTACCGGAGCCAGCGCCATCCAGATCGTGCCAAGCATCGTGGGCAAGGTCGACAAGCTGACCGTGTTCCAGCGGACACCACCCTGGGTGATGCCACGGCCCGACTTCGAGACACCAGACTGGCAGAAGCTGGCGTTTCGAAAACTGCCCCTGAGCCAGAACGCATTGCGCAAGGCGCTCTACCTCGCCCACGAATCCATGGCTCTTGGGGTGATCTGGAACTCACCCCTCACTCGCCTGGCAGAGCGGCTGGGCAAGTGGCACCTCCGCAATCAAGTGAAGGATCGCTGGCTTCGCCGCCAGCTAACCCCGAACTACCGCCTGGGCTGCAAACGGGTATTGGTATCCAGCGACTATTACCCGGCCCTACAGCAACCCAATTGCAAGTTGATCACCTGGCCCATTGCCCGGATCGATGAAAACGGAGTGTGCACGGTTGAGGGCATCGAGCACCAGTTCGACTGCTTGATTTTTGCCACCGGTTTCAACGTAAGCAATGCCGGCACACCGTTTCCGATTACCGGTGTGGATGGCCGGCAATTGAACGACGAGTGGAAAAGGGGCGCATCAGCCTATAAAAGCATTAATGTTGCCGGCTACCCCAACCTTTTCCTGACATTCGGCCCGAACTCCGGCCCCGGGCATAACTCCGCTCTGGTGTATATGGAGTCGCAGATTAACTATATTGTTAAAGCCGTGCGCACCATCACCAGCCTTGACCTGAAAGGATTGGACGTGCGCCAGAGCGCACAGGAAAGTCACAATCGTGCGATACAGAAACGGTTGTCACGAACCAACTGGAACACCGGCTGCAAAAGCTGGTATCTCACCGAGGACGGGTTTAACGCGACGATGTATCCGGGATTTGCCACACAGTATGCGCTGCAAATGAAAGAAGTTGTTCTGAAAGATTATCGGCTTCTGCCGCAGAGCTGAAGAGCCTTACCTATACTTGGAGAAGTCATCCAGCAAAACGAGCCCGGCGCCGTCTGATGTCGGGTCATTCAGATTGATTGGCCAGATGGCATCCAATGCGCCATCAGCTCCCAGGTCAATAGACGCCTCAAGGATGTTGCCGTCCATAGAGCCAAAATCGAGATACAGCAGATTCTCTCCGTCAGAAACGATACTCCGAGGGGAATCCCCATCTTCCTGCAGCAATTCAAAGCTGCCGTGCCCCTCCAATGAGAAAAGCCCCTGCCATTGAAGACTTTCCAGCCCAACATTTGGATAAGAAAAAGCGGCATCGACCTCAAAGGCCGGTTCATCCGAACCGTCTTCTCGGACGGACGTTACGAACTCGCTTTTGAAGCCTGTATCTTCATCGACTGAGAGTACAAACACGCCAGAGGAAGTTGGTGGCGTTTCAGCGCTGGATTCCGAAATTGAAAAGTCCTCCATCTCAACGACGTAGATAGTCGATTCGGAGTCCCAATACACACCCAGCTTCCCCTGGTAAAGCTGCCCTTCTGGTTTCAAGCACCCATTGAAATCGTAATTGAACCCGAAAAATTCATTACCCTGAGAGTCAGTGACCGGCGACTTAACATCGTACGCAAGGTCAACTCCGCCCTCCACGCAAATGACGTGCAGGATCTCACTCCAGGGCATGAGCCCCTGATAGGCCAGAACAAACTGATGTAACGACAAAGCGCCCAGCGCAGATTCCGTTGCCTGTCTGCTGATTCCCTCGGCATTGTCCAAAGACAGAGTCCCGAGCACCGGTGCTGGGGAATCGTCGGTAGATCCTGCTTCCTGCACTGGATCATCCGAGGAACTGGTAGCTCGGCACCCCACAACCGCGAGGAAAAACCCAACCGTAATGATCCCGCGCAACAGCCGAGAACGATCTAACACCACACCCACTCCTTAGCGTAACTACATGTCCACTTAATGTACCGACAGTCTAAATCATATAGCTATGTAAACCGTTGCACGGGTCTCAATTTGTTGCGGGGTTTATGGGAGTGGCCGGCAATCACAACGCGGTAACGGCCTTGCGGATCGATGTCGAGGATTTTGACGTCGTGAAGGATCACGTCAGAGCCTTTCAAAATCTCCAACGCTTCGGGGCGCATTTTACTGTGGGTATCTGCGATCACACCAATTTGCATCTACGCCCCTTTTATCTTCAGTGATGCCCACCCGGCCCATGCGCGTGGCCGTGCGCTATCTCTTCCGCATCGGCGGCACGTACTTCGATCACTTCGATATCGAAGGTCAGGGTTTTACCGGCCATCGGGTGGTTGGTGTCGACATCGGCAAATTTGAGGCCGACCTTGGCGACGACCACATGGCGCGGGCCCTGTTCGGTTTGTACCTGGGCGATCATGCCCCGCTTCCAGCGTTTGGCCCCCATCAGATGCTTGACCGGCACGCGCTGCACGGCATCGGCCTTGCGCGGACCGTAGGCTTTTTCAGGAGTGACGGTAACGCTGAACGTATCGCCAGCCTCACGACCTTCCAGGGCTTCTTCCAGACCCTGGATAACACCGCCGTGGCCATGCAGGTAGGCGTTCGGCTTGCCACCACGGGAATTCTCAACTTCGTTGCCCTGTTCATCACGGACACTATAGTGAAACAGGACCACCTGATTCTTTTCGATTGGCATAGGGTTCTCTACAAAGATAAATGGTAGGCCATTATAGCTGGCGGCGGCGCTGACTGCAGGAGCGAAAATCGGGGCAGAAAAAGCGGGCTTAAGCCTCATTCGCCTTTCGATAGCTCCCCTGATAATCAAAAATCCGCTCCTGCACCTGCCAATAATGCTTCTGCTTGCGGGCAACAACAAAATCCGGCGCTGGCAACAAGGCCTGGCTCTCAAGTACTTCCTCCGCCTTGCTGAATGTTTTCGGCGCTCGGCCGTTCGCGAAACGCCGCCCGAACAGCTTGTTGAAAACGGTGCGCTGGCCAGGCTTGCTGAAATCAAACGACTCCCTGAGTTCCTCCCCGTCCTCGCCGTGATAGGTCACTCTCAGCTTGTTTCCATCAACACTGAGTGCAATTCCAGCGCAACGGATCACCATGGCATCCTTGAGCTTCAGCGCATCTCTCAGCTGATCATCCGGGTCGATAATGGCTTTCTGGCATCGGTGACAGTTGCGGGCGGCAATATCGTTCTCGCCACCGCAGTGGGGGCACTCCTTGAACCGGAACCGGTAATCGCACTGTTGAGGGCGCCCGTTCTGCACGGCAGGTCCATCCCCCTCCACAGACTCCAGCAGCCCCTGGCAACGGCGCCCGTAGTGCTCGATCACACGGCCTTCACTGTCTGTTTTGCCCCAGAAGATATTGGCAAAGCCACAGCCCGGGCAGAATACCTGCACCGGCTCACTGTCCGGGTTCGGTTTCGGTTCGCCCACCTCCGGATGATGCAGATTCACGTGGTTGCCCGCGTAATCAATCACCAGGCAATCCTGCTTGCCCTCGTCAAGGCGAAGACCACGGCCCACGATCTGCTGATACAGGCTGACCGACTGGGTAGGCCGAAGAATGGCAATAACGTCCACATGGGGCGCATCAAAGCCCGTGGTGAGCACGGATACGTTCACCAAGTACTTCAACTGCCGCTGTTTGAATCGTTGAATCAGCATGTCCCGATCTTTCTGATCGGTCGCGCCAGTTACCAAAGCGGTCTCATATTCAGGAAGATAACCGGTGATCTCCCTCGCATGCTCCACCGTGGCCGCAAAGATCATCACTCCCTGGCGCTCAGCGGCCAGTTCCATCACCTGCTCAATGATCGCGCGGGTCACACGCTTGTGTTTGCTCAGCAGCTGGTTGACGTCCTTCTCGGCATACTCGCCAAAGCGGTCCCGAGCCAGCGCGGAGAAATCGTATTGCGCCACTGCCGCATTCACCAACTCGGGCCGGGTGAGATACCCCCGATTGATCATATAGCTCAACGGCAGTTCGTAAATGCAGTGCTGAAAGGGCTTGTCCTGCTCGTCAACAGAGCCGCGAACAAAGCCCCGGTAGTGATAGCGATAGATCCAGCCCATGGCCAGACGGTAGGGCGTAGCGGTCAGCCCGAGCACTTTGAGGGCGTCATTCTGTTGCCGTAGCAACTCAATGATGCGTTGATACTGACTGGTTTCATCGCCGCTGACCCGATGACACTCATCGATGATGACCAGCGAGTATTCATCCCGGAACTGATCCAGATTCGCCGATACCGACTGCACACTGGCAAATGTCACCTGATGGTGGCTTTCCTTGCGCTTCAGCCCGGCGGAGAAGATGCCGCCGGCCAACCCATAACTCTGGTATTTGGCGTGATTTTGCTCTACAAGTTCTTTGACGTGGGTCAGCACCAGAATTTTACGCTTGGCTAGACGGGCCAGCTCGGCAATGACCAGGCTTTTGCCGGCGCCGGTTGGCAGCACGATGACGGCAGACTCATCGGATCTGCGGAAATGATTCAGCGTGGCGTCGACGGCTTCCCGTTGGTAGGGGCGGAGTTTGAAAGGGGCTCCTGAATACGCAGGCATCCTAGAAAAACAGTACCGGAGACACCCCAAACCGCTTGCCTAAGGCCTCCATGTGTTTGCGGGTCAACTTCTTTCCTTCAGCGCCATTGAGAATTTTGCTCACATTGCCTTTTGAACCCAACTCCGGTAGATCAGCAACCCCTAGGCCGTGTTGAGCCATCAGGGTTTTCAGCACCGCAATCCCCCTGTCCGTTTCAGCAACAGCGGCATTAAAGTCGGAAAACTCTGTAGCCTGGTCTTCCCAGCGCTCAATGCTGACAGACAGAACCTCAATGAGAAGCCTGTTGGCGTCGTAGTCGTCCACCAACTGGTCCATCAGCTCCAACGCTCGCTCATAGTCGTCCTGAGTCTCAATGTGTGCCACAAAAGGCACCTGAGATAGCGCTTCTCTGATCTCAACAAAAGCAGGCGATAACATAAGCCTCACTCCTTATTGCGACGGTATTTGTCAGTAAGCCGGTCGTATTCGGCGTGGCTGCAAATGTGTTTTACGTACATGCGATTATCACGAAATTCAATGAAGGCAATCAGCCGAAGATTGTTACCGCCGATGTCGATAACCCACCATTTGTCCCGGTATTTAAAATTGTCCAGGGACGGAAACACCTTGCGCAGCTGCTCAGGCGTTTCAAACCGTCCATTTCGCAACGTGGTGTAGGTATTCACCAGAGCCTCCCGATCATTGGGAAACTGCTTGCCAGCATCGTTAAACGGTTTTCTTGAAATAATGTGCACAAACGTTCCTTGTTTCCTTTTTTGAAACCATACCACGAAGTTTCAAAAAAGGAAACTATCGATCTGATTCGCAGACTTGGCGTTGTTCCGGATTCTACCTTGCTGTCCTTGCGGGAGATCTACAAATAGGCTGGAGCCGTCACGCCCTACCCATCAAAAGCCATAACGACAAGCCGGCAACCACAGAAAGAAGCACCGCCACATGAACAGCCAGGTTCTTCCGGGCCGTTGGAGCGGGCTTTCTGGCGAAACGAAAATAGTCGTCACCAAACAGCCCAACGCCGCAGCCCTCACAGTAGTTTTTTGAGTAGGAAAGCCTCAGTTCGGATGGGTCAAATTTTTTCCGACAGCTGTAGCAACTCGGCTTGATCATTCCGGCCCCCGGGCAGAGCCGTGTTCGGTCAACAATCGGCAACTCCCCACCGCCTGCGCCTGAAGATACTCACAAAACGCCGTCACATCGGGATTCGTGAACTCACTGGAAATGAACTCACCCGGAATCAGCCCTTCATCCCATCGAGACGTCACCAAAGTATGGGGATACGCCACATCGTCGCCGGGATAAATCTGCACCACCGCTTGGGTCTGGTGAATATAAAGATCACGAAGTTCTTTGGCACACCTAAGCGTACTCAGGTCATGCCTGGCATCACACTCATAGTCCTTCCCGATGAAGAACTCACTGGCAACGGAAAACAGCGTGTTTTCATCCAGAGCAGTCGACGGCGCCGGATGAATGGTTCTAGCGACATCGCCGGCCATGTTGGTACAACCGGCGATTAACGACAGCAATGGAATCACCAACACCTGAAACTTATTCACAACAGCGTCTGACCACTTAATCTTTTCGATTGGCATAACGTTTTCTGCAACGGTTGGAGGTAGGCCATTATAGCCAGCAGCGGCGCTGACTCCAGAAGCCGGCGATCGGAACACCTCGGCTCAACCTGGTGAACAGGAGAGTATGCCGCCCTCTCCAGAGAGAGCCAGGTCTATCGCGGCCACCCACCTTATGCAATAATGATATAACAATATTCCATTTAGATAACATTGTAAGGATACAGAACGATGAAAAGGATTTTAGCGTGCACCTTTATTTCGGCATTAATGGTCGGTTGCGGAGGCGGCGGAAGTGGGAGCGACCTGGAAAAAGCCAACGAAAATACCACTCCCGGTTCAGGTTCGTCTGACGGGAACGACGATAGCGACCCCGTGACGCCACCCGATCAAGTCACGGTACTCGAGGGCACCTGGAAGAAACCATGCGGGCACGTGGAGGGCGAGGCACACTACGATATCGTAACGATCTCTTTCACCCGCAGCGCATTTGCCACAAGTATCGAGAACTACATCGATAGCGCTTGCACCACCCCGTTACCGGAAGCTCCAAATCCTACCTCATCAGGCAACTTCACACTCGGTGAAGACGTTTTACTGAGTTCCGGCCTCACCGCTACCGAACTCACGTCGCATGTGACTCAGTTCAATGGCGCCGACTTCGAGATCGACGAGTACAATGTCGTTTACATCAACAACAATATTCTCTACACAGGAGAAGGCACAACCAGTTCGCCAGACCAACGGCCAACCAGTCTCGATTATAATCGTCCATTCTATCGACTGAACTAGGTTATTTGCCCAGGGGCGGGAATGACTCAGCCTGCCCAGCCTGCCCAAGAGATTTTATGAAATTTTACTCCGGTTGCCGCTTCGGTACATAGCAAGCCCACCAACGCTCAGCTACCATGGCCCGCTGCTCCGAGCCCAGGCTCAATGGCAGGCAATACCCCAAAATAATCAAATAAGTAAGAAGGAACCTACCGTGCGAAACGCAAGGATTCTGGCGGTGCTAGCCGCTCTGTTCTACCTCACCGGCTGCGCCTCCGGCGCCAAAATGGGCAACATGGTGTACGACGGGCAAGTGAAGCCCTACGACGCGGCCCTGCAAAACAATGTGGATGTCACCAACGTGTCGGGCGGCGAAGAAACCAACCCCGCATGGACCTCCGAGATCGACAACGACGCATTCGCTGGTGCTCTGAAGCAAACCCTGCAGAAACAAGGACTGCTAGCCGGTTCTGGCCGCTATCAGCTTGAAGCGCTCCTGCTGGAAGTTGACCAACCCGTCTTCGGGCTGGACTTCGAGGTAACCACCCACGTGAAGTACATCCTGACCGACCGTGAAAACAACGGCGCAGTCGTGTTGAATGAAACGATCATTGCCCCCTACACCGCCACCATTGGCGATGCCTTCGCTGCCATCAAGCGCCTGCGGCTGGCCAACGAGGGATCCGGAAAAGCCAACATTCAGGGCCTGGTTGAGAAACTCTCTGAACTGCAAATCCAGCCCGGCAACATCTCGCTGGCGCAATAACTTTCCTGGAATTCAGCACTTCTACAATGCACTTGCTGGGCATCGACGCCGCGCAGAAAGACACCACCGTCCGGGCACTGAACCAGCTTGCCCTGGCGAACGAGAACGACCTTGAACTGGCTAAAACGATCATTGAGGTTTACGACGTTCAGTAAGGCGCCAAGAGCCACTTTCGAAACCGGGGCAGGCCTATTCTTCAAACCACGAAGATAGATCTGTCCCGGCTCTCTCGATTCAGAAAATTATACCTGCCTATATCACCGCCCCCACAAGCGTGCTAAAAATCTCCTCCCAGCGATAGCCTAGGCACTCTCCCCGCCAGGTTCTCAGTCTGCCAGATAAATTATTCTTCAAAGGACGGTGACTATGATTGTATGCGGAGTTGAACTGACGGGCAGCGATGCGGTGGTGTGTTTGCTGAATATGGACAGAGGGCAGTTCAACCTGCCGGAGTGCAAGGTGCGCAAACTGTCACTGCTGAAAAATCATAGCCGTGAAGACCTGAAGCGGTTCCAGGCGGCCTTTGCGGAGTTAATGGCCGAGTACGGGGTCACCCGTGTCGCGATCAAGGAGCGGATGCCGAAAGGTAAGTTTGCCGGCGGTGCCATCAGCTTCAAATTGGAAGCGGCCATTCAACTGATCACCGATACTGAGTTAACCGTGACCTTGCTGCCCCCGGCAATGATCAAATCTACCCTGGCATCCAACCCGCTGCCGATTGCGTTTGCCGATACGGGGTTGAAGGTGTTTCAGGAAACAGCCTTTATCACCGCCTATGTCGCTCAGATGACCAGCATGAAAGGGGCCGCATGAACGTGAGTCAGCCGATGCTCGGCTCCCACTGACACGCTGCCCCTAGGACAGCTGTTCCTGCGGCACCGCCTGGCTTGAGCCTGCCTCTGCCGCCTCATATTTATCCTCGGAACGGGCAATCACTGAAGTGCACACCAGATCCCCGGTGACATTCATCGCCGTGGCCCCCATACCCACAAGGGCATCGATGGACACCAGCAGCGCTACGGTTTCAATGGGCAGGCCCACCTGGGCAAACACCGTAGCAATCATCACGATACCCGCGCCCGGCACACCGGCCGTACCGATGGAGGCCAGGGTGCCGATCAGGACGATTTCCAGCATGGTGACAAAATCCAGGGGCACCCCTATCACATTGGCGGCAAAGGCGGCAGAAATGGCAATGCGGATGCCGGCCCCGTCCATATTGATGGTGGCGCCCAGCGGCAAGCTGAAGCCATAGATACTCTGAGGAACACCCAAACGCCGAGCCGCGTTCAGGGTCAGGGGCAGCGTTCCGGAGCTGCTCTGGGTGGCAAAGGCCGTGGCGACCGGAGCCCGGGCCTCACGAACAAAGTCCATAAGGTTAACGCCATTTAGACGCATAAGAACCCCGTAGACCACCAGCTGTACCGCCAGGGCGATGTACAACACCATGACCATATCCCCGAGGGCCAGTATCGTGTTCATGCCCTGCTCACCTGCGGTGCTGGCCACAATCGCAAACACACCTATCGGAACATACTGGAGCACCCCGGCCATCACCTTCATGGTGACCTCATTCAGGCCAGAAACCACGCCATACACCCGCTCTGCGACTTCGCCGTGAGCCTTTGACTCCCGCAGCTTCAACAGGGCAATGCCAAACACAATCGCGGTGAAGATAATCCCCAGCAGGTTCGGCTCGGCGAATGCCTCAACCATGTTGGTGGGAACAATATTCAGAAGTACCTGGATAAAGCCCGGATTCTCCGGCACTTCGACACTTTCCGAAGACGTCAATTCCAGGCCGCTGCCAGGCGAGAAAGCAGACGCTACACCCAGCCCCACCGTGATCGCCAACGCCGAAGTCAGCACATAGAAGCCCAGCATTTTCCGGCCCACACGCCCCATACTGCCAAGATTGGCCTGATTGATTCCCACCATCAGTGTTAACAGGACAATCGGCACAACCAGGAACTTCAGCAACCGAAGCAGCAGTTCTCCCAGAGGGTCCAGCCATTCGGCCACCGCTGGTCCGCCCACCAGTCCTACAACCAGACCAAGAGCAAGCGCAATACCAATGCGCAGAACCAGCGAAGTATTCAGATAAGCATCAAGTACAGCTTTCATGGAGGCTCCCGTTATACCCTGGCCCGTTAGTGAGCAGGCATTCAAAAACGTAAGGATCGAGGATTCTGGTCAGTACCGGCTCGTTGGTAAACCGGTATTGCCACGTACTTTACTCACAGAAGCTGTGGATAAGTTTGTTAGGAACCTAGGGTTAAGTACCCATAAGCCTTGTGCCACAAGGCCTCAGGAAATTTGGTGCAATTATGGGCTATACGCGAGTGGTATATGGATATGAGGAATCCGTCTCAGCAGGGGGAGCCTGTTCCGGTTTTCCGTTTAGCCGGGGCTTTTTCTATGCAAAGCTCCATAAGGTAAATTAAGCTGAATCCTACGGTCGCGGACTCGTCCAAATATGGCCGGTCCTCAAGCTGGATGTATGAGGGTTGCTATAGCTCTAAGCGGCTATTTCTTGCACTTAGGCCGATCATATGTAACCAGATAGGCAAACGCGACCGATGAGCATTGATCTGAGTACATTTAATTTTTCTGAAATATCGAATTATTGGGCCTACGCCCTGGGCATCGCTGTCAGCTTTTACGGAACAGTGAGTTGGTTTAGTTCTAAACATTTATCCAAAGAAAGTAAGGAACATTTGTCACTCTGGCTGTGGGGAAGCTATGAATCCACTTGGCTGAGGCAGTTCTGTCTATTATTCGACGCTGTTTTTGGCCGAAGACATCTTAGCTGGGCTTGTTTCCTAAGGTCATCTGTTGCATCTTTTATTACAGTATTTATATTGTATTTTTTACTGGGCGACATCCTCCAAGAGAAAGGCCGAATTGGGGTATATCTTGACACCAAGGACCTTATCATTTATTCCCTTATACTTAATGTAATTTCTGATTACTTATCATTATTTGAAACGCGTTGGTTGCTTAATAAATTTAGCTCCATATCAAGCATATGGAACCAGCTAGCTTTACTGGCATTCGATGCACTTATCACTGCTGGCATTATCTGGTTCGCCATTGAGGCCTATCTTTTTGTTCTTGGAAAACCAGCTCCATCGCTTGTGGAATTGGTGGCGGTTTTCAGTATATTTTCCATATTCTTCTACTCCACCTTTTTAACATCCATTTGGGCATGGCTTTACTGCCTTTCATCATGGTGTGTTCGTTTAATTTCAAAAACACGACTCAACGAACTCTTAGATATCGAGCATAATCCGGGCCATCAAATCGCACTAATAGGCGGCATTGCAATATTTCTGATCATCGCTATTCTTTTTCCTTTCTTTAAAGATTCAGAACTCTCGAACACAAGCTTATTCGACAGATACCTATGTGATACTTTTCCAAAGGCCACCTGCGATGACCTGGCTCGGCTCTCCACGAATGAGAAACAAACACTTTTCTTCTTAGAAAAGAATTGTGATGGAGGTGGATTAGAAAATTGCATTATCGCAGCAAGCGACTATTACCTAGACGATGATGGAAAGAAAGCAGCTGACCTCTACCAGAAAGCCTGCGAGTTCGGGCATCCTGATGGATGCAAATGGGCTGGCTGGCTTTATATGACTGGATTTGGTGTTGATTCAGACTACGTGCGAGCAATAAAGTTTTATGATGTCGCATGTAAAGCAGATGATCTTGAAGCCTGCGTCAACATTGGCTTCATGTTCGAGAACGGCGCGGGAGTTGATCAGAGTTATTCGGCCGCAAGGGATATATATCATTTGGCCTGTGAAAGGGGCGCCCTGCAGGGCTGCAATAATTTAGGCTATTTTTACCAAGAGGGAAAAGGTGTTGAAAAAGATATTCGAAAAGCAAAATCTCTCTACGAGAAGTCGTGCAACGATGAGGCAGTTTGGGGATGTAACAATCTAGGCGGTCTTTACTACAAAGGTTTAGGCGTGGAGCGTGATATCCAAAAAATGCTTCACTACAATAAGATGGCCTGTGACAGGGACCTGACTATAGGCTGCGATGCGCTGGGTGCAATTTATCTGCATGGCCGAGGCGTACCTATCGATTACCAACGAGCCTTAGAATACTTTCAAAAGTCGTGCTCAAATAATTCTATGCTTGGCTGTTCTTTTTTGGCAACTATGCATGCCTCCGGTCAAGGAGTGACCAAGAACCTGAAGAAAGGGTTAAAGTTATTGACGCGTGCCTGTGAACATGGATCCAATTTAGGATGTAATCTTCTGAAAGTGCATTTGGCTAACCAAAAAGCTCAATGACCTGTCCCGGTTTTCTGTCCGCAACGAGAAGGACCAATGGCACCCACAAACTCCAACTGGCAAAGCCGCAAGGGTTGGGAAAGCCCCCACATCCGATCTGATCGTAAACGCACCCTGTTGCTTATATGGGTAGTAGCCCTTGTGTGGAACACCATAAGCACGCCGCTACTGTGGACCCTACCCAAAGCCTGGGATCAAAGCCTCTGGACGGTTTTAATGGCATTGCTTTTTCCTGCAGTGGGCCTCGGGCTATTGTGGAAAGCGGTAACCATGACCCGAGCATATCGTCACTACGGCACAGTCGAGCTTGTCATGACCCCCTATCCGGCAGCCATTGGTGGTCAGATGGGTGGCACAATTCTTGTGCCCCGGCTTCGGGCCCAGGACCTGATAACTCCCGGTGCAGAAGTCACCGTGACGCTGGAGTGCATTTATACCTACGTCTCCGGCTCCGGGAAAAACCGCTCCCGCGTAGAGAGAATCCTCTGGGCCGAGCGCGGAACGCCGCGAGTTGAAGCTGCAGGGCCCGGTGTACGCCTTGCGTTTAGCTTTGACTTGCCGAAAGACTTGCCAGAGGCAGATGCTGAACGTTCCAGCAGATACCATTTCTGGCGCCTGTCCGTAAAAGCGGATATCGAGGGCGTGGATCTGGAGCGCCAGTACGACATTCCGGCGTTCAAAGGCGATGCCCGTTCTCAAAGTGCAGGGCATGATATCAGTGCGCAAGTGCGCGCCTTACGCGACGAAAAATCACGGGCCGCTAAAGAAGCCATACAGTCGGGGCGGTTGGATCTGCCTGGCCTTTCCCGGGCCATGCACTACCAGGATTATGGCCATCAGATAAAAATGCGCTTCCCCATGTTCCGCAATAAAGTGCTCACCTTATTCGCCTGGGTTTTTGCCGGCGGTTTCGGTTTTGCCAGCTCAATGATGCTGATGTCCGCTTTCTCGGGCGGGGGCTTTGGCTTGCTAGCGGGCCTGTTCACCATCCCCTTTGTGTTGGTGGCCATCGCCGCAAGTGCTGCGGCTTTGTACCTGCCCTTCAACCGCCTGGTCGTTCGTATCGACCGCCACAGAATTCGTACGTTAAGAAGCTGGCTCTATCTGCCTGTACGCAGCCGCAAGCTGGCCATGAATCAGGTTAGGCATTTGGCAATCAAGCGCACGGGTAGCACGGGCCAGGGCGTGGACAAAGTGGAACACTTCAAGCTTATTGCGGTTGATAACCAGCAAAACAAGATCACCATCGCCGAAGACCTTGACGGTCAGGACGTCGCCCAACACTTTTGCGATTACCTGGCCGAGCGCATCGGCGTTTCGGCGATTTCAGAGCCAAATATCAAAGCGACGGGATTGTGATCTGGGGCTTAATTTGCCGGCGGTGCCATCAGCTTTAAAATGGAATCCGCCTTTACCCCTGCCGTCCGACCGGGTGGAAACAACAAGATCAGACCGAAGTAAGGGCAGAAGCGCGAGACCCGACCGTCCGCGGGTCTACTTCGAAGAATGGGTTGGATGCACCATACACAACCTGGCCACCAGCCACCGCGCTGCTATAGCTCGTGGATGAGGTGGATGCTTGGGTTTGGAATGTGGTGCGAGGGGATCACCAACGCGGGCAACAGGTTTGCCATTGATCAACACATCGGAGGAGCCCGCGATCACCGGGGTTGGTGGGAACCCGGAGTGATCAGTACCCACGTCACCTAATAAAACAACTTTCTTGCTCATTCCTTTGCTCCTTCTGTCCTTGAGGGAGATTTGTCCATCTTCGCGCAGGATCGCCTTCACTGGCTCCTACCGCTGCAATACCTAGCGGAGTTTCCAAAATAATCAGGAAGGAATCAACCCGCGCGATCCAACAGATCTGCCGGGTTCTTCCAACTCATCAAACCGGCAGTTCAACAATCTCACCAACCACACCACCCTCACTCACCTGCAACCGCCCCACCGTGATCGGCAGAGTAAAACGCCGGGGCCCGGCGCCACCCGGATTGAAATAAAGCACATCGCCAATCCACTCATTACGGGGTTTGTGGGAATGCCCAGCGATGACCACGCGGTAACGGCCCTGCGGATCGATTTGGAGGGTTTTGACGTCGTGGAGCATGTAAAAAGCGTGGCCGAGGAATTCCAGATCCCGAACATCCGGAAGGGTCGCTGCCCGGCCTACTTTGTCGATATTGCCACGGATCGCAACCAAAGGGGCGATCTGCTCCAGCGCTTCCAGAACCTCGTCCCGACCCACGTCACCGGCATGAAGAATCAGATCTGAGCCTTCCAAAACCTCCAGGGCTTCGGGACGCATCTTGCTGTGGGTGTCTGCGATCACTCCGATTTGCATGCTTACGCCCTCCAGATTCCCGAATGACGCCAACCCGGCCCGTGCGTATGGCCATGCAGGTAAGCATTGCTATAGTGAAACAAGACCACCTGATTCTCAATGTCGGCCAGAACAGGTAAATACATGTCACTCCCGGTAGGATTCCCCCATGCCCACTTATACCGTCACAGTCGCGAATCTTTCTCTGTCGCAGCAGCAGAAATCACAGATCGCGGAGGCCATAACAACGGCCCACAGCACACAAACAGGCGCGCCCCGTTTCTTTGCCCAGGTTTTGTTTTTTTCGACCAATGAGGGCGATCACTTTGTCGGTGGCAGCGTGAACACCGCGCCCCAGGTGTATGTGCACGGCCTGATCCGGCAGGGCCGCAATACCGAGGTCAAGCAGGCCCTGATGAGCCAGATGCTTGAAGAGATAGCCCGAATTGCGGGCATAACTGCTGAGGACGTGTGGATCTACCTGCAGGACATTCCAGCCACTCAGATGATCGAGTTTGGCCGGTTTCTTCCGGCGCCAGGAGACGAAGCTGAGTGGGAGCGGGGAATGACTCCGGGAAAGCGAACCAGGTTACCCGATTAACCGAACGCTGACGGTCAGAGGCTCATCCGACCTATTTTCAAGGTACAGAACTGCCGTAACCTCTTCTTATGGAGTGCATGTTTCACTGGCAGAAATGTGTAACAACCGTTTGAGTGATAGCATGCAACTTTGTCACCCGATGACTTTCGTATACGCCTGCTCGCGATTCATCTACACAGAGAACCTACGCGAAAGCCCCGAAAAATAGGTCTGTCACAGTTTCCCCCTGCTTATGAACCAAAAAAATTATCCTGTTCCGATTTCCACAAAGCCTGCTCGCAAAGATCTACACCCGAGGAATCTGCACAATCAGGGCTATGACCTCCCAGCTCTCGTAGAAACCCACCCGGCACTAGCCCCCCATGTGAAAACGAACCCTCATGGCAACCTTTCCATCGATTTCGCAGACCCATTGGCCGTAAAAACTCTCAACGCCGCGTTATTAAACCGATACTACAACATTGTCGCTTGGGACATTCCGGACGGGGCACTTTGCCCTCCAATCCCGGGCAGGGCCGACTATATCCATTACATCGCTGACTTGCCCGGGCTTGATCAGCCCACCATCAAGCTGCTGGATATAGGGACGGGAGCCAATGGCATCTACCCGCTACTGGCCTGCCAAATTTACGGCTGGCAGTGTGTCGGTAGCGACATCAATACGGAGTCGCTTACGAACGTAGCCACAATCATCACCAACAACCCCGCACTCCAAGGTCGCTTCACGCTCCGCACCCAGCACGATAAAAACCACATGTTCGAAGGGATCATCCAAGCTGGTGAGTTCTTTGACGTCAGCGTATGCAACCCGCCTTTCCATGCATCTCTCGATGACGCGATGAAAGGTAGCCGGCTAAAACTCAATAACCTTGCTCGCAGTCGCGGTGAACAAAAAACAAAATCCGAATCCCCTACTCTGAATTTTGGCGGTCTGGGAGCAGAGCTTTGGTGCAAGGGGGGTGAGCAGCTGTTTCTGAAAAAGCTGATAAGAGAAAGCCAGGCGTATTCAACTCAATGTCGCTGGTTTACCAGCCTGGTTTCAAAAGCCGACAATGTTAAGCCCGCAAAGAAGTTGATTCGTAAGCTTGGTGCAGTCGATATAAGGGAAATTGAGATGAAGCAGGGAAATAAGATTACGCGGGTCTTGGCCTGGACGTTCATCTGAGCCGCCCCGAGTTTAAGCCGTTTCTGCCCCGGTTTTCCTCCCAGAATCAGGCCCGAGAGCTCCCTATATCTCGCTCATCAGCCACTCCTTGAAGGCTTTCATTCCGATGGTCAGCGGACGTTGCTTGCGGTAGACCAGATAGAAGGCCCGATTCGTATCCAATTGGATGTCGAAAGGCACCACCAACTTCCCCGATTTAATCTCACGGGACGTCAGGGTGCTATCAGCCAGCGCCACTCCAAGGCCCTCTTGGGCCGCCGCCGTGGCAAGTTGCCCGCTGGACATCTGTAAGCTGCCCCGGGCGGATATAAAATCCACGCCTGATTGTTCCAGCCAGTTCTCCCACTCCCACTTCCGTTTGCTGACATAAATCAGAGTGTGTTTTGCCAAGTCTTCAGGCTTCTCCAGCGGCAACTCACCGTCCAGTAGCCGCGGGCTACACACCGGAACCAGCATAACTTTGCGCAGGAAATGCACTTCAATATCGTCCCACTCACCATTCCCGAAATAAACCGCCATATCGGTACTGGTGCGATCGAAATCCAGCAGCCCCATGGACGCATTAATTTCCAGCTCAATATCCGGGTATAGGGCCTGGAATCGAGCCATGCGTGGCATCAGCCAGCGGGTTAGGAAGTTGGGGGCAACACTGATCTTGACCACGTTGGATTCCTGGTTCGCGGTCAGTCGTTGGGTGGCCATTTCAATCTCATCGAACGCATGCCTGACCGATGAGAGATATTGCTCGCCTTCAGGGGTTAACGTCACCGCTCGCCTGCTTCGATCAAACAGTGAAAGCCCTAAATATTCTTCAAGTGTCTTCACCTGATGACTGACCGCCGATGACGTCACGAAAAGTTCCTTGCCAGCTGCGACAAAGCTGCGGTGTCTGGCCGCTGATTCAAATACCCGAAGCGCATTCAGGGGTGGCAGGTGGCGCATAACTTCGCTCGACTGATGAGATTAATTCATCAGTCTGATGAGAAAGGATCGCTTTTTCAAGAGCCTCGTACTCATTACCATAAGTCCTGTAGAAGATACTCACTTATCGAACCAGGACACACCACCATGACTTATCAGGCTCCGAAACTGAACGAACAGGGCACTATCGACATTGATTACTACACAAAGCTTGCATCGCAGGAACGAAGCGAATATATCGCGCAGATGGCAGTGTCACTCAAAGCCAAAATCAAGTCCTTCTTCCACGTGAAGCTGCCGAAACTGTCCATTAGCCATTAATTCGTGTTCCGTTTAGCGCTCGATGGCCTTATGTGGAGACTGGCTGGTTTTGCTCAAACTGGCGAACCAGCCTGATTGCGCGTTGAACGATGAAGAATCAGATCCGAGCCTTCCAAAACCTCCAGGGCTTCGGGACGCATCTTGCTGTGGGTGTCTGCGATCACTCCGATTTGCATGCTTACGCCCTCCTAACCCCTCAATGACTCCAGAAAAGAGGCCCAGGTTACCCAAATAACCGAAATAAAAGATCTGGCCAGCTGCAAGGCCATCATGGCCAACCTGACATGCGAGGATTCCAGCGAGATCACTTTTGCGACTTTCTCGCGGGCCTGACCTCGTATCGCAGATTCAATCGGTGTGCGTTCCGGGGATGCTGTTCAGAAGCTCAGCATTTGTGGGGTACTTCTCAAGCAGCTCAACCAGCCTTCTTGTGCCCTCTAGCGGTTTGAGACCGCTGAGCGCCCGGCGCAAAGCTCTTATTTTGTCTAAATATTTCGGATCTAACAGCAGCTCTTCACGGCGTGTACTGCTTTTCGAAATGTCCAGCGCGGGGAAGATTCGCTGATTCGCAACGTCTCTTGATAAAACCAGCTCCATGTTCCCCGTGCCCTTAAATTCCTCAAATATAACCTGGTCCATACGGCTGCCGGTATCAACCAGAACGGTTGCCAAAATGGTCAGCGACCCGCCATTCTCAATGTTTCGTGCAGCGCCAAACAACCTCCGCGGAATCTCCATCGCTCGCGCATCAACCCCGCCAGACATGGTACGGCCGCTGCTCTTTCGCTCCGCATTATGCACACGCGAAAGCCTCGTGAGAGAATCAATCACAATCATGACGTTGTGACCCTCACCAGCTTGTTGGCGGGCGATATCAAGAAGCTCATCGGCAACGCGAACGTGATGAGCATAGCTTTCATCCGAAGAAGAAGCGTGTACCTCAGCCGGGACGCTACGCCTGAAATCAGTGACCTCTTCGGGTCGCTCATCGATCAATAACGCGTAAAGTTTAATCTCGGGATACGCCTTCCCCACCGCCTGGCAAATATCTTTTAAGATCGTCGATTTTCCAGACCCCGGCGGTGCAACTATCAAACCTCGCTGCCCCATTCCAATCGGCGTGATCAAATCCATCGCACGCACCGTGAGTTTTTCTGAACCTGACTCCAAACGAATCCCCGGCGTTGGATTGATAGCCACACCGTTTAAAAAACGTTTTTGTGGATCAGCCTCAACCTCAACCTTAGCTTCGGCTTCCTCAGCCACTGGTTTGGCGTCTTTAATGGGTTTCCGGGTTAAGCCTAATGTCTTTCTCGTCATGTCTGTTTGATAGCTCTTGTTTGATAGATATTTTTCGAAATGGGCTGATAACTCCAAGTAACTCTTTCCAAAAGATGCTTATTCGCCAAGATTACCTCTGAGGGGCTCTGTGCTTGCATGAACAAGTCATCATGGCGCTAACACGTCTGTTTTAATTATAGAGTGGAAATGCCCTCGATCTCGGTCACCGTCTTGGCATCCGCCCGCTCAATAATTTTCACGAGGGTGGATTGGATTGTTTCATCTTCCCGGGCATCACCGCCGCTTACAAACGTTTGCTTCTGGGGATCGGCGCCCTCTTCCTCAGTAAATGAAACAACGACCTCGGTGGCTGAATCCGGCGCTTTACCAAAGTATTCCAGCGAAACCAACGGATAGCCATGAAAGCCCTTCTTGACCTGCTTTGCGATACGCTTCTTTGCTTTTGTCAACAACGGTGAGTTTTGACCGCTTTTTATCAGTTTAGATTGTCCGGTTTTCATCAGTTTTCAGTGACCGCTTTTTGAGTGTCTGGGTCGTCAGATTCCT